>PLTJ01000196.1 GCA_003164455.1 Acetobacteraceae bacterium | reverse complement strand
ACGTTCTTGAACTGCACCATGCCGGCGTTGGTGAACAGCAGCGTCGGGTCGTTGCGCGGCACCAGGGGTCCGCTCTCGACCACCGTGTGGCCGTTGCGGGCGAAGTAGTCCAGGAAGGTGGCACGGATATCGTTGCTGGAGGGCATGGAGCCGCTTGATCCTCACGCGGGTGAATTTGGTCCTGTCAAGTAGCGCAGCGCCTGCGCGGTGTCACGCCGGCTGCGCTGCCGCTATACCGGCGACTTGCCCCGGAGGCCGCCGTATGCGGGCGCTATGCCTGGTCCTTGCCGTGCTGATCGCCCCCGCGCTCGCCGCGGCGGACTCGCCGTCCGAAGTCTATGCCCGCGGCAAAGTGGCCGAGGCCGCCGGCGACTGGCCGGCCGCGCTTAGCCTGTTCATGGATGCGGCCGAACAGGGCTACGCTCCCGCCGAGAACAGTATTGGCTGGTTCGCCGAACACGGCCAGGCCACCCGAAAGGATCCGGAGATCGCCATGCAGCACTACCGCCGCGCCGCCGAGGCGGGCGTCGCCGACGCCCAGAACAATCTCGGCCTGCTTTACCTCAACGGCGACGGCGTCCCTCGCGACTCCGCCGAGGCGGCGCGCTGGTTCACCCGCGCCGCCGATCAGGGCTTCGCGCCGGCGCAGACCAACCTGGCGATTCTGCTGGACAGCGGCGACGGCGTGGCGCGCGACCGGTCCGAGGCGCTGCGCCTGTACCGCCTGGCCGCCGCCGCCAACCCGATCGCCATGAACAACCTGGCCAACATCCTGTATGCGGGCGACGGCGTCGATGCCGATCCGGCGGAGGCGCTCCGGCTCTACCGTGCCGCCGCCGATGTCGGGCTGGCCGCGGCGCAGAACGCGCTCGGCGTGATGCTGGAGCGCGGCATCGCCACCGCCCCCGACGCCGCGGAGGCGTTGCGCTTCTACATCGACGCCGCGGTGCAGGGCTTGGCGGCGGCGCAGGCCAATGCCGGCGACCTGTTGTTTCGCGACAAGGGGGCGCTGCGCAACGACGCCCAGGCGGCGCTGTGGTTCGGCCGTGCCGCCGCCCAGGGTGACGCGCGCGGCATGAACGGGCTGGGCAACATGGCCTTCGCCGGCCGCAACGGCCCGCCCGACATGGCCGCCGCCGCCGCTTTCTACCGCCGCGCCGCCGAAGCGGGCCTGGTCGATGGCCAGGCCAATTACGGCACCATGGTACTCACCGGCCAGGGCGTCCGCCGCGATGGGACGGAGGCGGTGACGTGGCTGCGCAAGGCGGCCGATGCCGGCAATGCCTCGGCGATGTATCGCCTCGGCACGGCCTACGAACAGGGGCTCGATGGCCCGCCCGACTCCGCGCAGGCGATCGCCTGGTACCGCCGCGCCGCCGCGCTGGACGATCCGAACGCGCAAAACAGCCTGGGCGACCTGTATCGCTACGGCAACGGCACCGACGTCGCCGCCGACCCCGCCGAGGCGGTGCGCTGGTACCGCCGCGCCGCCGCGCTCGGCCATGCGCCGGCGCAGTCCAACCTGGGGCTGTTGATCCTGTCGGGCGAGGGGGCCCCACAGGACGATGCGGCGGCGCTACGCTGGTTTCGTGCCGCGGCCGCGCAGAACGACGGCATGGGGCTGCTCTGTGCGGGTCTGCTGACCGTGCAGGGCCGCGGCACGCCGGCCGACCGGGGCGAAGGCGAGCGCCTGTTGCAGCAGGCGGCCCGTGCCGCCGACCCCGAGGTTCGGGCCGAGGCGGAACGCTGGTTGGCAGGCCTGCCCGTCCAGCGGTAAACCATTCGGGTCCAGCGAGGAGTTCGCACCGTGTCCATGAATCCCCGGCTGTCCGCTGCCCTGCCGTTGTTGCTGGGGGCAGCCTTGTTGGTGCAGGGCTGCCAGACGCTTGATCGGGCCGGTTCGGCCGTGGTTTCGGTGTTCCACAAGGAGCAACCGCCGCCGCCGCCGGCGTTGACCCCCGCGCAGCTCACCGCCAAGGGCCTGGAGGCGCTGCGTCAGCGCGACTGGGATGCCGCCAGGGCCGCCTTCGAGCCGGCCGCCAACCAGGGCGACACGCGCGCGCAGGTGGCGCTGGGCAGCATGTATTTCACCGGTCTCGGCGTGGTGCGCGACTTTGCCGACGCCGCCCACTGGTTCACGCCGGCGGCCGCGAAGGGCGACCCGGAGGCCCAGTACAATCTCGGGCTGATGACCGATCTCGGTGGCACCGGTGTCTTGCAGGACCGCGTGGCGGCGGCGGCCTGGTTTGAGAAAGCCGCTGCGCAGGGCCATGTCGGGGCGCAGTACCAACTCGGCCTGCTCTACCAGAACGGCGATGGTGTGCCGCAGGATCAGGCCCGCGCCGCAGGGTGGTTCCGTCAGTCCGCCGCTGGCGGCAATGCGACGGCGATGACGGCGCTCGGCACGATGTATGACCAGGGTCGTGGGGTGGCGCAGGACGAGCGTCAGGCGATGGCGTGGTATCACCGCGGCGCCGACGCCGGCGACACCGAAGCGATGCGGCTCATTGGCGAGGCCTATTACGACGGCCTGGGCGTGCCGCAGAATTCTGTTCTCGCCCGTCAGTGGCTGCAGCGTGCCGCCGCCGGCGGCAACGACGAGGCGTCCACCCGGCTGTCCATGCCGGAGGCGCCGGCCGCTACCGCTGATACGGTACCGGCAGCAGTGCGCGCACGGGCAGCTTCACCGGCCCCGGCACAATGACGAACGCCTCCGGCGCGTAGTCGAAGATCATCTCGCGGCAGGCGCCGCAGGGCGACACCACGGCGATTTCGCGGTCCTCCTCGTCCGCCTTGGGGTGGCGCACCGCGACGGCCACGGCGATGCTGCCGTCGCCCTCCAGGATGGCGCGGCCCAGCGCGACGGCCTCGGCGCAGACCTGAAGCCGCCCCACCGTCGCGCCGAGGTGCACGCCGGTCCAGACACGTCCGTCGCGCCCGCGCAGCGCCGCCGCGACCGTGTGCCAGAACGGCCGGTAGTGGCGCAGCATCACGGCCCGCGCCGCCGCGATCAGCTCCTCGTCCGCCGCTTCCAGCGGCACGCCCGGTAACACGGGGGTATCGATCACACCGCCTCCAGACAAAAGGGGGCGGACCCTAACACGCCGGTACCCCACAAACGAATGGGTTCCAAGGGCCTCCCGGCCCTTGGCGGGGGGCGGGGCAGAGCCCCGCGCTTCCTTGCCTTACCGCATCGGACTGCAAGCGGCCGCCGCCGCCCGTGCCAGCACCACCATGCGCCGCGCCGCCACCCCCGCCCCGGCGACGTCGCCGGCCAGGTGTTGCAGCAGTGGGTTGGACAGCACCGCGCGGGTTGCCGAGTTGATCGCCACGTCCGCCGCCGCCACGCCGGCCGCCGACAGCGCGGTGCGTCGCAGCAGCGCCAGGGTGCCGAACAGCCCGGGCCGCAGTCCGTTCAGTTCAGCGATCTGGCGCACCAGCCGTACGCCGCGCCAGCCCACCACCAGCGCGTCCAGCGCCGGCGAGGGCATCGCCGCGGTCAGCGCGAACACCTGCATCGCGGCGCCGCGTCCGAGCGCGTCGGCGCGCTGCTGCAACTCCGCCGCCACCCGGGTGCGCAGCAGCGCCAGCACGGCATCGGGGTCGTTCAGCGCGCCGACGGCAGGCGCCAGGCCGGCGCCGTCCGGCAGTTCATCCAGCCACGCCCGCGCCGCCGCGGCGATGCGCCGGGGCTCGCCGGATTCCAGCCCGGCGCGGATGCGGTCCACCGCGCGCAGGGCCATCAGGCCGGACAACTCGCGCCACACGCCGGCGCCGACCAGGCCGAAGCCGGCGCCCGCCACCGCCAGCGCCACCCAGCCCAGCGCCGGCGCCCGGGCGAACTCGTCGACGATGAAATTGCCGGCGGAAAGCAGCGCCAGCCCGAGCCCCAGCACCGTCGCCCCGGCGAGCACCAGCACGGTGCTGCCGACCCCGACACGTGGTTCCTCGGCGGCGGGCAGCAGCGCGGGCTCCAGCCGCGGCATCGGGCTGTCCTCAAGCTCGAAGCGCGGGGGAATCACAGTGCATCCTCCAGCAGGAAGCCGAGCAAGGCGTCGAGATTGACGTTCGGCACGCCGCCGCGCCCGTCCAATGGCAGGCGCATCGGCTCGAAATCCGGCAGTTCCAGGAAGGGATGCGCCCAGAATTCGGGGCCTGGCGGCTTGTCCGGCACCTCGCCCGGATAGGAGCGCCCGGCCCGTTCCGCCCCCACCACCCGGCCGCGCACCGCCGATACCGGGTGGCTGTCCAGCGTCCACACCACATCCTCGGTGCAGCGCACCGCGGCGACGGCGAAGCTGGCGGTGCGCACGAAGCGGCCCATCGGCAAGCGGGTGAGGGCGGCGGCCAGGGCGGCGAGGTTGCCGCGTTGGCGGTCCGCCACATGGTCGGCTTTGCTGGCGACAAAGGCGACGCGCGAAATCCCCAGGCCCAGCAGGGTTGACAGCCAGTCCGGCAGCCCCGCCAGCCCGCGCCAGCGCAGCGCCTCGGCCACCTCGGCCAGCGCGGCGGCGGCGTCGGCGAAGGCGGCCGGGCCGCCGTGCAGGGCGGAGAGCAGGTCGACCAGCACCACCAGCCCCTCCATCCGGGCGAACGCGGGCGAAAAAAGCTGGGTGCGCACTGTCGCGACATAGGCCTCGTAGCGCGACCGCAGCAGGCCGGCGAGCGGCCCCTCGCCGGGGAAGGGGAAGAATTCCAGCCAGGGCGGCTCTCCCCCCGGTGCGGGCATCAGGAAGCGGCCGGGTTGCAGCAGGCAAAGCCCGGCCTCGTCGCGCAGGCGCGCCAGCAGCGCGCGGTAAAGCTGATGGCCGCTCCGCGCCAGCTTCTCGTCGGCCGGTGCACGGGTCGGCAGGGCGCCGACGAAACCCAGGAAATCAGCCGCCTCACGCCGCTTTTCCAGGCGCCGCAGGGTGGCGGCCGACCACGCCCCGAAGCCCAGGCCGAGCAACGGCAGGTCGAGCAGCCACTCGCCCGGATAGTCCAGCAGTTCGAGGCGAACCCGCCGCGCCGGGAACGCGGAAAACAGGCCGGGCTGGGCAATCTCCAGATCCAGCGCCAGCAGGCTGATGGCCTGGGTGCGGGCCGGCCACGCCGGCGGGTCGCGCGCCAGGGCCGACAGGTGGGAAGCGGTGTCGAAGCGGGGCAAATCCGTCGCCCCGGCGGGTGCCACGCTGACCCGCAGGCGCCGTCCCGCCAGCCGCGCCGCAAGCGCGGGCAGCGCCGGCAGCCCAGCGCCGGCGGCCAGCAGATTGGCCGCGACCGAGGTCAACAGCACCGTCTTGCCGGCGTGCGCCAGCCCGGTGACGCCGATTCGGACAACCCGGCGCACGGGCACCAGCCCGCGCGCCGTGGTCATCCAGTTCATCATCTCAGACGCGTTGGACGAGTTCGATCTTGTAGCCGTCCGGGTCCTCGATGAAGGCGATGATGGTGGAGCCGAACTTCACCGGCCCCGCCTCGCGGGTGATCTTCGCCCCGGCGGCGCGCAGCTTGGCGCAGGTGCCGGCGACGTCGGGCATGCCGATGGCGAGATGGCCGAAACCGCTGCCGATTTCGTACTTTTCCACCCCATAATTATAGGTCAGCTCGATGACCCCGGCGCCGCTTTCCTCGGAGTCATAGCCGACGAAGGCGAGGGTGTACTTGCCGTCCGGTATGTCGCGGCGGCGCAGCTCCTTCATGCCGAGCATCTCGGTGTAGAACTTCACGCTGCGCTCCAGGTTGCCGACCCGGAGCATCGTGTGCAGGAAGCGATAGTTATCAGCCATTATTGTTCTCCTTCATTCGGATCGACTCCGAGCAGGAACAGCCCGGTTTCCTCCGCGGTTGCCACCATGGCCTCGCGTTCGGCCAGCAGAGTGCCGCCGGCCTCGAAGGCCACCCCCCGCAGCCCCGCCTCGGCGGCGGCGCGGATGGTTCCGATGCCGATGGTGGGCAGGTCGGCGCGCCGATCCTGCCCCGGCTTGACCAGTTTCACCAGCACACCACCGGGGCCCGGGCGGCGCAAGGTGGCGGCGCGGGCCAGCATGGCGTCAGTGCCCTCGATGGCCTCGACTGCCAGCACGATGCCCTGTTGGATGACGCAGCACTGGCCGACATCGACGCGCCCGATCGCGCGCGCCACCGCGATCCCGCGGGCGATGTCGGCCTGCGCCGTGGCGTCGGGGCCGGTGCGCGTCAGCAGTCCCTTGGGGCCGACCGCCTCGGTGAGGATTTCATGGGCGCCGACGACGGAAAAACCCTCCTCGCCCAACACGCGCACCACCGCGGCGAGCAGCCCATCGTCGCCGGCGAAGGCGGCGCGGCCGACGCGGGCGAGCAGGCGGGCGCCCTCGGTGTCCGGGCGCAAGTCGAGCAGCGAGGGGCGGCGCACCGGCCCGACCAGCACCAGGTCGCGGCAGGTATTGTCGCGCAGCAACTTGAGGATGCGGCCGGCGGCGCCGATGCGGCAGGTGGCGTGCGGGAAGGGCGCCAGCACGGCGGGCTCGGCGAAACCCTCCAGTCCGACCAGGAAGACGCGCCGCCCGGCGGCCTGCGCGGCCGCGGCAACCCGCCCAGGCAAGCTGCCGCCGCCGGCGAGTATCCCGAGGCAGGCCGGTCCGGCGGCACTCATGGCACCACGCCAGGCCAGGGCAGCACAACAAGGCGTTGCGCAGCATGGGCAACGATACGCGCCAGAGTAGAACACCCCGCAATAATTAAAAAACCAAACGAAACTAAGTGGAATCCGTGTTGCCACCCGGCGTGTGCTTGCGGCATAGAATCACAAAGACGATCACAAAACCGCGAGCCCAGGTCCCGGCTGCCCGGGACTTTCGAGGAGAGCGCGATGAAGGATGACGAGGGAACCCGGCCGGAGGACATGGACGAAGCCGATGACGCGGCGGCCGACTGCGACCCCTCCGCCGCAGGCATCCTGCACTGTCTGGAGATGCTGGCTGACGAAGCCGCGACGCTGGGCCTGCCGCGGACCCTGGATGCGCTGCACCGCGCCCAGGCGTCCTGCGCAGCCGAAACCTCCGGCGGCCTCGCCGTGCTTATGGCGATGCGGCGTCCGGCCGACGCCCGGCTGCACTGACCGGCCCTTTGGCTCGCCCCCTCCCGGACGGGGCGGGGGCGGGGGCCGTCAGGCGGCATCGTCCTCGTCCTCGACCGCGGCGTGGATCAGGCCGCGCCGGCTCGGGGTATCGATGAAGGCGAGTATCTCGGCCACCAGCGCATCGTTGCCCCAGTTCTGCCGGGCCTGTTCCACCCGTTCGGCGAACACGCCCTCGCCGCGGAACAGCAGCCGGAAAGCGGCGCGAACCGTGTGGATCTGGGCCCGGTCATAGCCGCGGCGGCGCAGGCCGATGACGTTCAGTCCGGCCAGCCAGGCGCGGTTGCCCATCACACTGCCGAACGGAATCACGTCCGCCTCGACGCCGGAAACGCCGCCCACCATGGCGGCGCGGCCGATCCGGACGAACTGGTGTATCGCCGCCGCCCCGCCGATCACGGCATTGTCGCCAATGTGGACATGGCCGCCCATGACCACGTTGTTGGCGATCACCACGCCGTTGCCGATGACGCAATCGTGCGCCACGTGCACCACCGCCATCAGCAGACAGTCGGCCCCCACCCGGGTGATGCCGGTGCCGGTGGCGGTGCCGCGGTGGATGGAGACGTGCTCGCGCAGAACGCTGCGGGGGCCGAGTTCGGTCTCGGTCGGCTCACCGGCGTATTTCAGGTCCTGCGGCCCCAGGCCGACGGTGCAGAACGGGTAGAGTTTCGCGTCCTCACCGATGCGGGTGCGGCCGTCCACCACCACGTGGCTGATCAGCTCGGCGCCGGCGCCGATGACCACCTCGGGGCCGATGGTGCAGAACGGCCCGACGCGGACGCCTGGCCCGATCGAAGCCCCCGGCGCAATGATCGAGGACGGATGGATGGAAATTTCCACGTCAGCGTTCCGCCAGCTGGTCCATGATCATGGCCGTATAGGTCGCCTCCGCCACCGAGAGGCCATCGACGCGGGCAATCGCGTTGAACTTCCACACATTGCCGCGGCAGCGTTCCTTGGTGACATGGATGCGCAACTGGTCGCCCGGCACCACCGGGCGGCGGAATTTCGCCCGTTCGACCGACATGAAATAGACCACCCGGCCGACCGCCGCAGGGCCGAGCGTTTCCACCACCAGCACGGCCGCGGTCTGGGCCATGCTCTCGATGATCAGCACGCCGGGCATCACCGGATGGCCGGGGAAATGGCCCTGGAAGAAATTCTCGTTCACCGAGACGTTCTTGATGCCGATTGCCGACTGGTTGAGCACCATATCGACGACGCGGTCGATCATCAGGAACGGAAAGCGGTGCGGGATCGCGTGCATGATGCGCGCGATATCGGCAACCTCGCCGACGCCGGCGGGGGCCGAGTCCTTGTTGGTGGGTGCAGTGATGTCCATGCCTGCTCAGTCCGAAGTCTTGTGTGCCACCGGCGGCCCGCCGGCCCGATTGCTGCCGGGGGATCGCCCGGCCAGCCGCCGCAAGGTTGCCACCTGGCGGAAGAACTCGCGCACCGGCATGGCGGGGCTGCCCACCACGTCCGCGCCGGCCGGAACATCGGCCATGATACCGCCCTGGGCGCCGATGCGCGCCTTCCGCCCGATATGCAGATGCCCGGTCAGGCCGGCCTGACCGCCCACCTGCACGAAATCCTCAAGCACTGTCGAGCCGGAGATGCCGGCCTGCGAGACGATCACGCAACAACGTCCAAGGTGGACGTTGTGCGCGATCTGCACCAGGTTGTCGATCCGCGAGCCGGCGCCGATGACGGTGTCCTGGATCGAGCCGCGGTCGACCGTGCTGTTGGCGCCGATCTCCACGTCGTCACCGATCACCACCCGGCCGAGTTGCGNNCGGCAGTCCGCGCCCAGCACCACTCCCTCGCCGATCACGGCCCCTGGGCCGATCCGGCACCGCGCACCGATGCTGGCGCGCGCCAGGATCACCGCGAACGGGCCGATCTCGGCGCTCGGGTCCACCTCCGCCTCGGCATCGACCACCGCGGAGGGATGGCGGCCGGGCCGTGGCGGCGGGGTTGGATGGAACAGCGCCGCCACCCGCGCCCAGCCCAGATAAGGCTCTGCGGTGACGATGGCCGCGCAGGCCGCCGGCACGCGCGCCGCCAGGTCGGGATGCACGACCACCGCGCCGGCGCGGGTCGTCTCCAGCAACGGCGCGTATTTGCGGTTGTCGAGGAAGCTGACGTGGCCGGGCCCGGCCGTTTGCAGCGGGGCAACGCCCGCCAGCATCAGCACGCGCGCCTCAGCCGCCCCGCCGGCCGCTGCGGCCACGTCGCACAAGGCGAACGGGCCGGAGCGGCCAAAGAAGCGCGCATCGCCCGCGGTAGGCGCAGCCGACACGATGTCAGATTCCGGCACGGCGGACACGGCTACTTCTTGGGCGGCGTCGCGGCGGGCTTCGCCGGCGTCGCGGCGGGCTGGGCCTGGGCGGGCGCATTCGGTGCCGCCGCCATCTCCGGCGGCAACTGCCCTTCCGGCGGGACGATAACCGAGGGCAGCACCTTGTTGAGCTGCTCGATCACCTCATTGGTAATGTCGAACTCGTTGACGTTCAGCGCCACCTGCTGACGGTGCAGCACCATGTTCATGCCCCGGCTCTCCGCTACCTTCTGGATGAGGCCGACCAGGGTGCGCTCGATCTGCGCCAGGCCGAACTGGGCGGCCTGCTGGATGATGTTGCCGCGCTCGCGGAAGTCCCGCTGCGCCTTGGTGATACGGTCCTGCAGCTCGCGCTCGCGGGCCCGGATCTGGTCGGGCGAGAGCTTGGCGCGGTCGTTCGCCAGCGCCTGTTGCATGTCGCGCCAGGCGGCCTGTTCCTTCTGGGCGTCCTCGTTCAGCTTCTCGCGCCGCTCGCCGATGGT
>PLTJ01000152.1:8185-8401 GCA_003164455.1 Acetobacteraceae bacterium | reverse complement strand
TGCCGGCCGAACTGGACGGCAAGAAGATCTGGGATCACCGGCTGACCGACATCGCCGCCTTCGAGCGCTACCTCCCCCGCCAGGGCACGCTGGTGCTGAAGTTCTTCCTCAACATCTCGTTCGAGGAGCAGAAGCGCCGCTTCATGGCGCGGCTGGACGACCCGGTGAAGAACTGGAAGTTCAGCGCCTCCGACATCGCCGAACGGGCCCACTGGG
>PLTJ01000152.1:0-8169 GCA_003164455.1 Acetobacteraceae bacterium | reverse complement strand
CGCATCCGCCTGGATGAGGCGCGCAAGCGGCTGATGGAGGAAGGCGAGTAGGAAGCCGCCGCCCGGCAGGTTTTGCCCAGCGTATTCCGCCACCGGGCATGATTTGCCCCGCACGATGGCGTGCCGGTGGTGCTTTTTGCCGGTTCGGTGCTGGCACGCGGGTTGCGTTCCGGGTCGGGCACAGAGCGCACCGCCAACATCAGGAGCCCGGCATCGTGTCCATCGGCAGTATTGCGTCCAACATCTGGACCCAAGCGTCCCAGTTGCCAGCCAGCATCGACGCCGCCTGGGGCGGCTCATCCACCGCGTCGTCCGCCACCAGCGCCAGCACGCAAAGTAACGCCGTGTCCGGGCAGACCGGCTCCGTCGATCCGTTCCAGCAACTGGCCGCGGACATCCAGGCGCTGCTGGTCCAGGCCCAGGGCGGCAACAGCGCGACCAGTTCGGCCACCACCGCCGCCGCCACCACGGCGACCACGGCGACCGATCCCGAGCAGCAGCTGGCGACCGATCTGCAGTCCATCATGAACCAGTTGCAGGGCACCCAGACCGGCAGCACCCAGACGGCGAGCGCGGAGCAGACCGGCGCCACGGGCCCTGCCCACGGGCATCACCACCACCACCTGGACACCGACACGGACGCCAGCGCCGCCACCGAAGCGAGCGCAACGACGACCCCCGCGACCACCACCGCCGCGGCCAACAACCAGACAGTGTCGCAAACTTTCGCGGCCGACATCATGCAGGCGCTGCAGGCCTATGGCGACACCGGCTCCACGGTGACGGCAACCGCGCTGACCGCATAGGCGCGCCGGCAACCGGCGCGGCAGTGCCCGGGGGCAAAGTCTCCTGGTATTGCTTCCTCCGGTTGCCCCGGCCAGTGTGCGGCCCGCTGCCCGCCGGAGCGGGCGAATCCGTGTGGGAGAAAGCCGCATGCACACCGCCGCCCCCGAACTCGGCATCGACGCCTTGCGCGCCCGCCGCACCAACAAATGGCACAAGTTCCCCTCGGACGTGTTGCCGGCCTGGGTGGCCGACATGGATTTCACAGTTGCCCCCGCGATCGTGGCGGCGATCGAGCGGCTCATCCGCGACCAGGAGTTCGGCTACGCCGCCCGCGCCGGCGTGCTGGAAGCCGCCTTCGTCCGCCGCATGGAAAGCCGGTTCGGCTGGCACACGCGCGCCGAGGACATCCATCCGGTCGGCGACCTGGTGCAGGCCAGCTTTGCCTCGGTCACGGCGTTCAGCGATCCGGGCGACGCCGTGGTGTTGCAGTTGCCGTCCTACCCGCCGTTCCAGGAAGCCATCCGCAGCACCGGCCGCCGCCTGCTGGCCAACCCCATGCGCAACGATAACACGCGCTGGCGGCTCGACCTCGCCGCCTATGACGCCGCGCCCGACCCGCGCGCCCGGGTGATGATCTTCTGCCACCCGCAGAACCCCACCGGCCGCGCCTTCAGCCGCGCCGAACTGGAAGAGGTCGCCGCCTTCGCCATCCGCCACGACCTGATCGTGGTGTCCGACGAGATCCACGCCGACATCGTCTATCCGGGACGTGTGCATATCCCGCTGGCCTCGCTGGGGCCGGACATCGCCGCCCGCACGGTGACCATCACCAGCGCCACCAAGGGCTTCAACATCCCTGCCCTGCGCTGTGCCGCGCTGCATTTCGGCGCGCCGGCGCTGCGCGAGCGCTTCTTTGCCCGCCTGCCCGCGCGGCTGCTCGGCTCGCCCTGCGTGGCCGGCGTCGATGCCACCGTCGCCGCCTGGGACCTTGGCCAAGCTTGGTTCGATGACATCCTGGGCCGCCTGCAGGCCAACCGCGACTGGCTGGCGCGCACCGTGCCGCAGGCGCTGCCCGGTGTGGCCATGGGGCTGCCGGAGGCGACCTACCTGGCCTGGCTGGACTGCACCGCCCTCGATCTGGGGATGCCGGCCGGACAGTTCTTCCTCGATCACGCCCGCGTCGGGCTCAATGCGGGCGAGACGTTCGGGGAGAAATACGGCGCCTTCACCCGACTCAATTTCGCCACCTCGCCGGCGATCCTGGAACAGATCCTGGGCCGCATGTCGGACGCGCTGCGGCGGCGCTGACGCGGGCGGCCTGACCGGCCCCCTCACCGTCCTCGCGGGTCGAGGCGGTCGCGCAGGCCGTCGCCGAGCAGGTTCAGGCCGAGCACGGCCAGGGTGATCGCCAGGCCGGGGAACACGGCAAGCAGCGGGGCGTGAAAGACGAAGGTCTGGGCGTCATTCAGCATGCGGCCCCAGCTCGGGTCCGGCGGCTGGGTGCCGAGGCCGACATAGGCGAGGCCGGCATCGGCAACGATGGCCAGGGCGAACTGGATGGTGACCTGCACCAGCAGCATGGCCGAAATGTTGGGCAGCACGTGGCGCAGCATGACGGCGGTCTCGCTGCGCCCGACCGCGCGCGCCGCGGTGATGTAGTCCCTCTCACGCACGCTGAGCGCGGCGCCGCGGGTGACCCGGGCGAACACCGGGATGTTGAAAATGCCGATCGCCAGCATGGCGTTGGCCTCGCCCGGGCCGGCCAGGGCGGCGATCATCACCGCAGTGAGCAGCGCGGGAAAGGCGAAGGCAAGGTCGGAGGCGCGCATCACGGCCTGGTCCACCCACTCGCCCCCGGCCGCCGCCAGCGCACCGAGCGGGATGCCGATGCCCGCCCCGACGGCCACCGCGATGAGCGCAACGGAAAGCGAGCTGCGGGCCCCGGCCATGATCATCGACAGCACGTCGCGGCCGAACGGGTCGGTGCCAAGCCAATGCGCCGCCGAGGGCGCGGCCAGCCGGTGCACGATGTCGATGTGCGTCGGCGGGTACGGCGTCCAGACCAGCGAGGCCAGCGCCATGCCGACCAGCAACGCGGTAATGGCCCCGCCGAGCACGAGGTTAAGGCGGCCCTGTTTCATCGCGCGGCGTCGCGCGACAGGCGCGGGTCGAGCCAGAAATAGGCCAGATCGACCAGGAAGTTCACCACGATGACGCTGCCGGCCAGCAGCACCACCAGGTCCTGCACCACGATCAGGTCGCGCTGCGCGACCGCCTGGAAGATCAGCCGGCCCAGTCCGGGGAGCGAAAAGACGTTCTCGATGATGACGGTGCCGGCCAGCAGGAAACCGAACTGCAAGCCGAGCACGGTGACCACCGGGATGAACGCGTTCGGCAGCGCGTGCCGCCAGAGCACGCCCGCGCCGGTGACCCCCTTGGCCAGCGCGGTGCGCACGTAGTCCTGGTCGAGCGTTTCCAGCACCGCGGAGCGGGTGACGCGGGCGAGGATGGCGGCCTGCGGCAGGGCCAGCGCCAGCGCCGGCAGCAGCAGCGAGCGCAACGCGGCGATGGCGCCCTTGTCCCAGCCGGCAAAGCCGCCGGCCGGCAGCCAGGCGAGTTGCACCGAAAAGAACAGGATGAACAGCAGCCCGAGCCAGAAATTCGGCACCGCCACGCCGAGTTGGGCGAGCCCCATCAGCCCGGCATCGACCGCCTGGCCGCGGCGCGCGGCGGTGATGGCGCCAACGGGAATGGCGATCAGGGTGGAGAGCGTGATCGCCATCAGGGCCAGCGGCAGGCTGACCATCACCCGCGCACCGATCAGCCCGGCCACCGGCACGCCATAAGTATAGGAAATGCCGAAGTCGCCGTGCGCCAGACCCGCCACCCATAGCGCGTAGCGCAGCCCGGCGGACTGATCGAAGCCCATCTGGTGGCGCAGCGCGGCCAGCGTGTCGGGGCGGGCCGCGGTACCCAGCATCAGCGAGGCGGGATCGCCGGGCAGGATGTCAAGCACCAGGAACACCACCAGCGAGGCCGCCAGCAGCGTCAGCACCAACCCGATCACCCGCCGCAGCAGAAACCGCGTCACGCCTGGAACTCCGTAGGGAAAGCCCGAGGGCTCTGTCCCCGGCCTTCCTTACTCCGCCCAGCTCACTGCGGTCACGTCGTTGGCCGGAATCGGGCTGTTCGTCCACATCCCGCGCAACCCCGCGTTCCACACGCCCACCTTGGCCAGCGCGAACAGGAACACGTTGGGTTCGTCCTCGGCGAGCCGGCGCTGCAACTGCCCGACCAGATCCAGCTGGCGCCGCGGGTCCACCGCCGCCTGGTAGTCCCTGAACAGCGCCCGGTAGGGCTCCGAGTGGTAGTTGAAGTAGTAGGTGTCGCGCGCGTAGATATCGAGGTCGCGGGCCTCGGTATGGCTGATGACGGTGGCGTCGAAGTCGGACCGGCGGAACACCGTATCGAGCCACTGCGCCCATTCCACCGGCACCAGTTTCGCGGTGATCCCGACCTGTTCGAGATAGGCCGCGATCACCTCGCCCCCGCGGCGCGCATAGGCGGGCGGCGGCAGTTTTATGGTGATCGTCGTGCCGGGCCGCACCCCCGCCTCGGCCAGCAGCGCTTTCGCCCGCGCCGGGTCGTACGGATAGACGCCGGTGAGATCGACATAGCCCGGGTCGGTCGGCACATAGTGCGAGCCGATCGGCGCGCCATAGCCGGACATGACGGCCTCGATCAGGGCGCGGCGGTCGATGGCATAGGCGAGCGCGCGGCGCACCCGCACATCGTCGAAGGGTTTGCGCGCGTCATTCAGCGCCAGGATGGTTTTTCCCTCGGTGGTGCCGACCACGACAGTAAAGCGCGAATCGGCGCGCACCCGATCGAGCGCCTCCGGCGCGGGGAAATTGGGAAACGCGTCGAGGTCGCCGGCCAGCACCGCGGCGACGGCGGCGGTCGGGTCGGTGATGAAACGGAACGTCACCGTGGTCAGCTTCGGCGCGGCACCCCAGTAGCCGGGGAAGCGCTCCAGTTCGATGCGGTCTCCCCTCACCCAGCGGGTGAAGCGGAACGGTCCGGTGCCGACCGGGTTGGTCTTGTCCGTGGCGACCGATGCCGGCGACAGCATGGCCGCGTCGCCCCAGCCCATGCCGAACAGGAAGCTCGCGGTCGGCCGCTTCAGTGTCACCACGGCGGTGGCGGGATCGGGGCAGTCCGTCCGTGCGATCGGCTCGAACAGGCCCTTCTGGGCGTTCACCGAATCGGCGGCGGCGGCACGGCCGTAGCTGAACATCACGGTGGCGCAGTCGAACGGCGCGCCGTCGTGGAACGTCACGCCGGTGCGTAACCTGAACGTGTAGGTCAGCCCGTCCGGCGAGATCGTCCACGAGGCGGCCAGCGCCGGCTGCACTTTTCCCATCGCGTCGATACGCACCAGGCCCTCGTAGATATTGGCGTAGGTCACCTCGCGGATGGCCGAGGCCGCGCCGGCCGTCGGGTCGAGATGCGGCGGTTCCAGCACCATGCCGAGAGACAAGCTGTCCTTGGCCTGTGCGCTGGCGGCGGCCAGCAAGGCGGCCAGCACGACCGCGAACGTTCTGATCATGGCGGTTCCCCGGGGGTGCGGCCGGCGGCAAGTCCACCAGGGACGCGCGGGCGGGTCAATAGCGGCGGCCGGCATGTTGACCGCCCTGCTTCCATCCGCTTCAGTTGCCGCCGTTTGTGCCGGGAGCAAGTGTCATGAGTCTCATCCGCGAGGACATCGCCGCACTCGAGGACAGCCCGATCATCGAGGTCTGGCGCCTGGCCTCGGCGGACGTCATCGGCATGTGGGTCGGCGAGTCGGATGTGCCGACGCCGCCGTTCATCTGCGAGGCCGCCAGCAAGGCGCTGTTCGCGGGCAACACCTTCTACGCGCCCAACCGCGGCATCCCGGCACTGCGCCAGGCCCTGACGGAGTACCACCAGCGGCTGTACGGCGTCGACATTCCCGACTGGCGCATCGCCGTCACCCAGTCCGGCATGAACGCGGTGATGCTGGTGGCCCAACTCATGGTGCGGCCCGGCGACAACGTGGTGACCGTCACCCCATCCTGGCCCAACATCATGCGCGCCATGCAGATCAACGGGGCGGCGGTGCGCGAAGTGCCGCTCAGCCTCGGCAACGACGGCTGGAGCCTCGATCTCGACCGCGTCTTCGACCATTGCGACGCGCGCACGCGGGTCATCTACACGGCCTCGCCGGGCAACCCCACGGGCTGGATGCTGAACCGCGAGCAAGGCGAGGCGCTGCTGGATTTCGCCCGCCGGCGCAACATCGCGCTGCTGTCCGACGAGGTGTACCACCGCATCGTCCACGACGGCAACGCGGCGTTCTCGATGCTGGAGATCGCCCGGCCCGATGACCCGGTGTTCGTGGTGAACAGTTTCTCCAAGGCCTGGGCGATGACGGGCTGGCGCATCGGCTGGACGATCTTCCCCGATGGGCTGGCGGCGGAATACGAAAAGCTGATCCAGTTCAACACCTCGGCCGGCCAGGCCTTCCTGCAACACGGGGCGATCGCCGCGCTGCGCGAGGGCGAGGAGTTTGTGCAGTATTTCGTCAGCCGCTGCCGCCGTGGCCACGCGGTGGTCAACGAGCGCCTGGCCGGCATGCCGCGCATCCGCAACATCCCGAACAGCGCCAGCTTCTATGCGATGTTCGCGGTCGATGGCGTGCTGGACACGTTGACCTTCTGCAAGCGCGCGGTGCTGGAAGCACGGATCGGCATGGCGCCCGGCATCGCCTTCGGCAACGGCGGCGAACGCATGGTACGGCTGTGCTACGCGAAAGCACCCGAACTGCTGCATACCGCCATGGACCGGCTGGCCGCCTTCGTGGCGGACTACCGGGAGTGACGGCCGGCCCGCCCTGGCGATCGCCTGCCTCTCGGGGGCGATGTTCTTCGGCACCGCGGCGCCGGCATGGCGCTGTTCGCCCCGGTCGCTCCGGTAGCGTAGTGTTTGCGCCTGGCCGCGGCCGGCTGGCACCAGCCGGCCGGAGCAGAAATGTCGGTTCATTTGTCCCGCGGGGGCCGGGCGTTGATCCACATCAACGACATATCAGCCGGAGTTCGCCCAAGTCGTAACGAGCAATCACGTCCGCATCCCTGCAACACGGCTCGCGCAGTCGGCATCGCCCGAATCCGCCCCGGGGAGACATGAACTTATGGACCAGCTATTCCTGCTATCAGGCATCCTCATCATCGGCATCGGCTTCGCGGTCGGGCTGAACCCGCTGTTCGTCGTCGCGGTCGCGGCCCTCGCCACCGGCCTGGCCGGCGGCATGCACCCGCTCACCATCGTCGGTGCGCTGGGGAAGGCCTTCGTCGACAGCCGCTACATCGCCATCATCTGGCTGGTCTTGCCGGTGATCGGCGTGCTGGAACGCGCCGGCCTGCGGGAACGAGCGCATACCCTGATCGCCAGCATCGCTTCCGCCACCGCCGGGCGCATCCTGCTGCTCTACCTGGTGCTGCGCCAGATCACCGCGGCGCTGGGCCTGCTGACGCTCGGCGGACACGCCCAGATGGTGCGGCCGCTGATCGCCCCGATGGCGGAGGCAGCCGCCGATTCCCGCCTCGGCAAGTTACCGGAGCGCCTCGTTTTCATGGTGCGCGCCTACGCCGCCGCCACCGACAATGTCGGCGCCTTTTTCGGCGAGGACATTTTCATCGCCGTCGGCTCGATCCTGCTCATCAAGGCCGTCATGCAGCAGGCCGGCTACATGGTCGAACCGCTGCAACTGGCATTCTGGGCCATTCCCACCGCGGTCATGGCCTTCGTCATCCACGGCACGCGCGTGCTGCTGCTTGACCGCAAGCTGAAGCGCGAACTCGCGCGCGAGAAGCGGGAGGTCCAGCCATGATCCGCCTCGAATATCTCTATATCCTTGGCGGGCTGATGTTCGGCGCCTTCGCGGTGATGCAGGTGCTCGAACGCGATCATCCGAAATGGTGGCGCAACGCGATCTTCTGGGGCGTCTATGCGATCACCTTCCTGTTCGGCTCGCACCTGCCCGACGTGGTCAATGGCGTTCTGGTGATCATCATGGTGCTGATCGCCGGTTTCGGCGGCCTCGGCAGGGGTCCCGAGCGCACCACCAGCCCCGAACAGCGGCAGGCCAGCGCCAGGCATTTCGGCAACCTCCTGTTCGTCCCGGCGCTGACCATCGCCTTCGTCGCGATGGCCGGCACGCTCGGGCTGAAATACGTGTTCATCGGCGGCGTGCCGCTGGTCGATCCGGCCCAGGTGACGCTGATCTCGCTCGGCCTCGCGGTGATCGTGGCGCTGATCGTCGCCTACATCATGCTGCACCCGCCCCTGCTGGCGCCGCTGCGT
>PLTJ01000095.1 GCA_003164455.1 Acetobacteraceae bacterium | reverse complement strand
GCCAACTCCACCCACCAAACCCACCGCCGCTTGGATCAATCCGCCCACCCCTATGCCAAACACCCGAGCCTAAATGCCGACTCCGCCTGTATCAAAGTCGTTGACACGCTCCGCTAGGCGGTCGCAGCGGCGATCACCGAGCCATGGTCCAACGGTCAGACCGAAGGCCAGATCACTAAGCTCAAGCTGGTCAAGCGCCAGATATACGGCCGCGCCAGCCTCGACCTCCTCCGCGCTCGCCTCTGCACCGCCTGAACCCGACAATCCACCGCACCAAAAGTGCGGAAGAGCCGCACAGATTGGGTCTCAACAACCCGACCAAGGATCGAGAGCCGGTCAATGGCCGCCGTCCTTTAACTCACCCCGCCGCTAACTTATCCCGCCGCGGGCGACGATCGGCCAGAGGCACTCGACGCGGCCGTTGCGGACCCCAACATACCAGTCGTGACGGTCGACCGTCGGGTCGCAATGACCCGGCACCAGACGCAGCTTCTCGCCGACGACCGGCGCTGTCGTTTCTGGGCCGTATTCCATTTTGCCATGCTCATCTGATTCGTGGACGATGCGCAAGTCGGGGCGCTGCCAGACTAACGGCAGGCCCGAATCGACCGCCACCGCCTTGTGCCCGGCATCCACCACCGCGCGGCCCGGCACTGGTGTGCTCACCACCGTGGTCAGCACGAACAGCGAATGGCGGAAGGTAGTGACGGGCGCCCCGTCCTCATCGAGGTTGCGGGCGTAGTCGGCGTCCAGGAAGACGTAGGAGCCGGCCTGCAACTCGGTATAGACGCCGGACCCGGCTTCCAGCGCGAAGGTCCCGGTGCCACCGCCGCCGACGATCGGGCATTCCAGCCCCTGCTGGTGCAGCAGGTCGACGGTGAGGCGGGCACCTTCGATGGCGCCGGCAATGGCGGCACGCCGCTCCTCCGGCGTGCGCTTGTGCTGGGCGCTGCCGTGATAGGCCTGCAACCCGCCGAAGCGCAGGTTCGGGCTGGCGGCGATCGCACGGGCCAACTCGACCGCGACAGCACCGGCCGGCACGCCGCAGCGGTGCCCGCCGGCGTCGATTTCCACCAGCACGGACAGCCGCACCCCGGCATCACGCGCCGCTGCTTCGATGGCGGCGACGTGGGAGGGATGATCGGCGCAGATCGCGATGCGCGCCAACTTCGACAACGCGGCAAAGCGGGCCAGCTTGGCGGCGCCAACCACCTCGTTGGAAACCAGGATGTCAGGCACGCCGCCCCAGGCCAGTGCCTCGGCCTCGGCAACCTTCTGGGTGCACTGGCCGACCGCGCCGCGAGCCATCTGCAAATGCGCAATGACGGGCGACTTGTGTGTCTTGGAGTGCGCCCGCAGCTTCGCACCGGTGGGCGCGACCAGGGCCGCCATCTTGTCGAGATTGGCCTCGAACGCATCGAGATCGATCAGCAGGGCGGGGGTGTCGACCTCGTCCTCACGCATGCCAGGCTGGGCCGGCGGTGGTTGCAGCATGATATGTGCCTTTCCGGGCTGATAGCAAAATTCAGGCAGTCAGAAGATTTAGGGGGCTGCAAGCGGGGCACGGAATCGGACTTGGGGGCAGGCCCGTACCATGGGCTCGCTCTACTTGCGGGTCGGGATCCGCTCCATCCGACGGTCTTGGCCCACCACAACGAGCAAGATGGCGGACATGACCGGAGCCAGAGCCAGGCAGAGCAACGCGGTATTGTCGCTGCCGGACACATCCTTCACAAACCCGAACAACGACGGCCCGAACCATCCGCCCAGACCGCCGACCGCGTTGATCATGGCAATGCCACCCGCGGCGGCGGTGCCGGTCAGCAGGGCGCTGGGCATCGCCCAGAAGGGCGAGGAGATGGATTGCTGGCCCATCACGGCGAAGATCAATGCGATCATGATCATCACCGGGTGGCCGACGCCAATGACGATGCAGCCCGCCAGCCCTGCCGAGCACAGCAGACAGGCGCCGGCCGCGTGCCAGGTCCGTTCGCCGGTTTTATCGGAATGCCAGCCCCAGTAGTTCAATGCCACGATCGCGAAAACATAGGGCAGCGCGCTGGTTACCCCAATGTAGTTAGCTGACACTCCAAGTCCCTTGACGATCAGGGGCAGGAAGAACACCAGCACGTAGGACACTGCGTTTGTGCCGATATAGGCTATCGATATCAGCACCACCTTCGGATTGTAGAATGCCTGGGCAAGGGAGAACTTGCGGATCGACTCGCGTTGGGCGCGCTCAGCCTCCAGTCGCTCGATTAGCCAGGCCTTCTGGTTCGGCCTGAGCCAGCTCGCGTCCTTCGGCCGGTCCGTCAGCAATCGCCACGTGACAACGCACATGATGATCGATGGCAGTGCTTCGGTAACGAACAGCCATTGCCAACCGGCCAGTCCTAGCGCCCCGTGAAGTTGCAGCAACAGTCCACCGATAGGCGGCCCGATGATCAGCGAGATGGTTTGGGCCGACTGGAAGAGCGCCATCATCCGGGTACGATAGTGGGAGGGGAACCACCAAGTCAGATACAGCACCACGCCTGGATAGAACCCCGCTTCGGCCACTCCAAGGAGGAAGCGGATGCCGTAGAAGCTCCAGTCGTTCCACACGAAGGCGGTCAGTCCGGAAACGATGCCCCAGGTGATGAGGATGCGGGAAATCCAACGCCGCGCTCCAACCTTGTTGAGCAACAGGTTGCTCGGAATTTCAGCCAGGAAATAGCCCAGGAAGAATAGGCCCGCGCCGAAACCGAACACGGTGTTCGAAAAACCCAGATCCTTGGTCATGGTCGTGGCGGCCATGCCCACATTTCCCCGATCGATGTAGGCACAGAAATAGCCCAGCATCAGCAGCGGCATCAATCGCCAAGCCACCCGACGAATGGTTTCCGATTCGATTCGTTCGATCTGGTGCAAATTTGGCGCGCTCGTGTTCACGATAGCGTCCTCCTGGCCGCTCGTCAGTCGTTTATGGTCGGAAGTTCCTGGGTAGACTCAGTTTGCGCCCCTGTCGGTGCGGGGCCACGACACGTTGCATTCCGTCATTAGGTCCGGATGGGAAGGGGGTCAAGCTCCAGATTCCGGATATCATTCTCGACAACAGGAGCGAGGGTTCTAGGCACATCCTCGCACTTGTCCAGAAACCCATGCGTGGCCAGTTGCGCGCGCGACGAGCCCCATCACAAGTCTTGCTCCGAACCGGAAGGAGGATCCGGCGGCTGATGAGCGGCCTAGCTGAAGCGGTCGGGATGAAGCCATCCTGCCAAAGCTGGCGGCGTCGCCTGGCTCCGGCGCAACGAATTATGCTGCCAAACACTGCGCCGGCTGGCAATGGCCAGATTAACGGGCTCTCATTGGCAGAAGGGCATCGCAATGGTAACTTCGCTTGTCAGAACTGATGGAAGGTCGTAGCCGGCGATGGATGCAATCCGATCTGAACTCGCCCCGCATGGCGTTCTGCGGGCAGGAATAAACCTCAGCAATTCCTTGCTGGTTACGGGACGAGCGCCGTCCGGCGATCCGGTTGGGGTCGCCCCCGACATGGCGCGAGAGATCGCCGCCCGGCTTGGCGTGCCGGTGGTCTATGTCCCGTATGCCAACCCAGGCGAAATAGCGGACTCCGCGGGCGCAGATGCATGGGACATCGGCTTGATTGGAGCCGAGCCGGCACGTGCCAGGATCATTGCCTTTACTTCCGCCTACGCCGAGATCGAGGCGAGTTATCTGGTGCCGCCCGGCTCGCCACTGCATGCTCTCGAAGAAGTCGATCAGCCCGGTATCCGCGTCGCGGTGACGGCCCGCACGGCCTATTGTCTCTGGCTGGAACGCAACATCAAGCGGGCAACGCTGGTGCAGTCCGCGTCGTTGGACACCGCCTACGAGCAGTTCCTCGGCGACAAGCTGGACGCACTTGCAGGACTTGGTCCGCGCCTCATCAGTGAATCCGCTCGGTTACCCGGCAGCCGCATTCTGGCGGGACGGTTTACGGTCGTGCAACAGGCAATCGGAACGTCGAGTGTCAATGCGAAAGGTGCTGCTTTCCTACAGGGCTTTGTCGAAGATGCAAGGAATTCGGGACTGGTGGCCCAGTTGATCGCGCGCCATCGGGTCGTCGGACTCTCGGTGGCCTCGTCATAGCCGCTCACATGGAGTGCGTCCGCAGGGGCGCACTCCATTGCCAGCGAGCGAGCCTGAAGATCGCCGTCCATATCGAATCGACGTGGCTGACGGCGGAGGTCGTGCGTCCACCCCTGTGTTCGCTGAGCGATTTTCCGGCTGGTTGGGGATCATCGGCTAGCCCGAAAGGGCGCAGGCGAGCGTCACTGGGCTTACACCGTTGCGGAGTGATCAAATTGCCGAGTAGACTACCGTCTGGATGGACAGGAGGCCGTTCATCTCGGGAATGTCGTTCAATTTGGTAAGGGCGAAGAAGCTGCCCTGGGCCGGCATCTTCCGCTCGCCGGCGATCGGTGCACGATGAGGAGGAAAGCAACGTGGATTTAAGCGCGACAACTCTGGATAAAATCGAGCCGATTGAACGGGAAACTATCAAGCGGGTGACTTGGCGGCTGATGCCGCTGCTGGTGCTCGGTTATTTCTGTGCCTACCTGGACCGGTCGAACGTCGGCATGGCCGCGACGACGATGATCCAGGACCTGGGGTTCTCGAACACGGTGTTCGGCTTCGGCGCCGGCCTGTTCTTCCTCGGCTACTTTGCAGCCGAGATCCCGAGCAACCTGTTCCTCAACAAGGTCGGGGCGCGGCGCTGGATCGCTCGCATCCTGATGACCTGGGGCATCATCGCCGGGCTGACCGGCTTCGTGTGGAGCGAGTCGAGCTTCTACTGGAACCGCATTTTCCTCGGGATTGCCGAAGCCGGGTTTTATCCGGGTGTCGTGCTGTATCTGACCTGGTGGTTCCCCGCCTACTATCGCGGCCGGATGATGGCGATCTTCCAGTCGGCCAGCATGATCTCGCTGATCATCGGCCCACCGATTGGCGGGCTGTTGCTGCTCTTGCAAGGCGATCTGGGCCTGCGTGGCTGGCAGTGGCTGTTCGTCGTCGAGGCGGCCCCGTCGCTCATCATGTGCTTCGTGACGTGGAAATTGCTGACCGATCGGCCGAAGGACGCGGAATGGCTGCGGCCGGACCAGCGGGCCTGGTTGCAGAACCGGCTGGACTCCGAGATGGCACAGCGCGAGGCGGTGCGGAAGTACTCGCTCCTCGAAGCGTTCTGCAATCCGAAGGTGTGGCTGCTGTCGTTGGCCTATGTCGGCACGAACATGGTGTCCTACGTGCTGGTGTTTTTCCTGCCGCTGATCGTCAAGGGCCTCGGGGTGTCCACCGGGATGATCGGATTGGTCAGCGCGTTGCCCTTCGTCGTCGCTTTCGTGGCGATGCTTTTCTGGGGCTGGCACTCCGACCACACTGGTGAGCGGCTCTGGCATGTGATTGGGCCGTGTCTGCTTTGCTCGGTGGCGCTGGCGGCTTGCATCGTTGTCGGCGTTGGCCACCCGGTCGTGACGATGATGATGCTCATGCTCGTACCGATGTGCATCCAATCCCTACAGTCGCCCTTCTGGGCGCTACCCAGCGCGATGCTGACCGGTTCTGCCGCGGCGGGCGGTATCGCCATGATCAACGCGGTCGGTAGTCTGGGCGGGTGGTTCGGGCCGTCGGTGTTCGGGTTTGTGAAGGACGTGACCGGAAGCGACAATATTGGACTGCTCTGCATCGCGTTGGCTCCGGTCGTTTCCGCCATCGCGCTGCTCCTGTCCGGCCACGATCGCCGGCTGGAACGCATGAAGGTGCCTTCATAAAGGATGGCCAGGGGCTAGTCTGGACCCAGGTCCGGCACGCGCCGCGACGTCCTTGGACCTCGTTCGTAAAGAGGTCACGGGGTTCCAAGGACGTATGGCCCTTCATGGGTCTTGGGCGAAGCTCGGGCGTGGTTCGGAACAGCGCCTAGATTAGGATCAAGCCGCCACTATCTTGGCGTGCATCGGGATGACCGCCCTCGCCGCACGTCGGCTGCGCCGTCCGCGTCGCCAGGTTCGGTCGGGGCTGCGGTCAAATCGCCATGGTCGAATGATGGGATCGTCGGTTGCGTGCCCCCCGATTTGAACCTACACATGGTCGCTAGTGTTCTGACTCATTCGGAAGCTACAGGAAGACGGCTGATCTTGGCGAGGATGACGGCTGCCGGCTTGGTCTAAATGAAAGGCTTGGGGTCCTTGTTGTGCNNTTGGCGTGAAATGGAAGACCCAGCGCGGATGGTCGGCCAACCACTCGATGACTTTGGGATGTTTGTGGGTGGCATAGTTGTCGGCGATGGCATGGACGAGTTTGCCGGCTGGGACGGCGCGCTCGACGGCGTTGAGGAACGTGATGAATTCCTGGTGCGTATGCCTGGGCATGCAGCGCCCGACGACGGTGCCATCGAGGATGTTGAGGGCGGCGAACAGGGTGGTGGTGCCGTTGCGTTTGTAATCGTGTGTCCTGGTACCGCAACGGCCGGGCTTCAGCGGCAGACCGGGTTGGGTACGATCGAGCGCCTGGATTTGGCTTTTCTCGTCGATCGACACGACGATGGCGTGCTTGGGTGGGTTCATGTAGAGGCCGACGATGTCCTCGACCTTGGCGGCGAACGCCGGGTCGTTGGACTTCTTGAAGGTCCTGATGCGATGCGGCTGGAGGCGATGAGCCGCCCAGATCCGCTGAATGGCGCTCAGACTGACGCCGACGACTTCGGCCACCATGCGGCCCGTCCAGTGGGTTGCGGCTTTGGGCGGCTCACCGCAGGGCAGAGCCAGCACTTGGGCGATGATCGCCGGCGGCAACGGCGCGCAGCGGGCAAGCGTGTCTTGTCGCGCAGCAGTCCTGCCATGCCTTCCTCGGCGAAGCGCTGCTGCCAGCGCCACACCGAAGGCCGGCTCGCCCCGCTGCGGGCCGCCACGTCCAGCACAGTCAGCCGCTCCGCCGACAGGAGAATGATCCTGACCCGCTGAATATGCTTCTGTGGCCGGTTGCGATCCTCCACGACGGCGGCCAAACGCGCGCGGTCTTCGGAGTTGACGATGGGACTGACGGTCTGTGCCATGCGCACAAAATCGCACAATCCAACCCAAACGTGAATCCTATGTTCGGTTCAAAACACTAGAACGGCTGTGGAGGCCAGACTTGAGGACGACTGCCCTTTTAGCTTGCGCCGTAATCCTGACCGCGGCCGCTCCTGAGCAATCACATGTCAATATCGTATTTGATGGAGACAGCATCGCCGCCAGCGTCGGCGCATCACCTCCATATCGCTTGGACACCTTAGCTGCGGTTTCCCTCGGGCCTGACGCCGTACGGTTACACAATGTCTCGGCGAGCGGCAGACCAGTCAGCGACTGCCTACGCCTATATCCGACACTGGTCGCCCCGCTTTTCGATGCCACTGAGCGCGCAAATGTCATCGTGTTTCACGCCGGCGACAATGACGTCAATCGAGACCATTCCGCCGACCAAATCTATAATGATCTGGCATCCTATATTGCCAAAGCACACGTGCAAGGCTGGCGCGTCATCGTGTCAACGGAATTGTACAGGCCCGATTTCCCGGCGAATAAGGAAGCTCAGCTTGAAGCCTACAACCGCCTTGTGCTAGCCAACTCGGCTGGCGCCGACGCGGTTGTAGACTTCAACAAAAATCCTTTGATGACCAACCTGGTTAATCGGACTAAGCCCAGCCTCTTCCACGACCGCCTTCACCCAAGTGACGGCGGATATCTGATATTGGCGGGTATGATCAATCCGGTTCTGGCGCAGGTGATCGCGCGCTGAGTGCTGGGTCTGCTGCGGTTCCCGTCCGCGTCGTTACCGTACGTGCTGCGTAGAATCCGATTGGGAAGACGCTCCACGCAACGACGCCGCAGCAGACTGAGAGCTTCAACTCACCTGTCCCGCAAGCCATCCGCCGCTTCCACCAGCTCAGCGGACTCGTCGGGCGCCATCGGCGTGATGTCAGACATGGCGTCCTAGCTCTGCAACACGCTGCTCGGCTATGCCGCCATTGCGGGACGTCGAGCAAACGGACTCGCAGAGCCACTGGAAAAACCTGAAATAGACCATCCGATCGAAGTGGTTTGCCGAAAATGCCTCTTTCTCAAATGCAACAAAAGATTGGAGCCGAGCAACGCTGAGCCCATCACGTCCGTTCATGACCTCTCTCAGCCAATCATTCACGTTGCGCAGTCTCGGATTAAATTCTACGAGTGTGCCGTCCTTGGAAAAAGAGTCATTTGGCTCAACAACGACTATATGGCCGTCCGGGATGGCATCCATTATCGTGAGCACGTTACGTTGAAACAGATCCTTTCCGGTCACCCCCTCATACTCGAATTCACGCTCGAGTAAATCTCGCAGCGAGTCGACCGCCTCGATATCCGCTACCCGCGATCGCCTTTCACCAGACAAGGCAGCGATGCCCCCGACAGGTAGGCCACTGATAGGAACGCGAGCGCCGCTGCTGCGATGGCGGTAAACCGGCATGTACGCATCGCCGAGGAAGCTGAGCAGTCTAATCGCTTGTGGGCCAAGCCCAGTAGTCAAATCCGTCGTGAAATCAGCTTCGACGTACCCGACCGATTGAAAGACCTGCTTCTCCTCATACGTCAAGCCGCGGCATGCCGCTGCCGTAAGTAGCGAGTGATCCGTCCGAAACACAATGCCATTTCTTACGACCGAGAATTCGCCCACCACATGCTCAAACAGTGGAGCGAAATAATGGGTAATCGCGGACAAATCGCATCCGCCGCGTGCCGTAATTCCTCCCAAAGATACTTTCGACCCAGCCGCATGCAAATTGACAACGTTTGCATTGGTTTCGTATGATATCCAGTCTGGAGTCACGAAATCGGCCTTCAGATCGGCAAGAACGTCGCCGACAACGTGTAAGGGTGGCCTGCCTAAACGAGCATACACCCATTGCTCAACACCCATATTGAGAATACGGCACGAGAAACAAAAATGCACTAAGTGCGCGCCCTCGAACACGTTTGAGAGAGCATAGAAGCCACAGAACCCGTAATCGCCGTAATTATCTACGACCCGTATGAGGCCCGCCTGCACCCAATGGTGCGAGAGCAATTCCGTCAGTTCTGCCGCTGCTTCCTCGCTAACTTCTGAAAGGCGGCGTTTGGTAAAGTTAAGCTGATTGGTGCGGTTGATGAGTTCGATGGCCCGATCTAAATGGCTGCCTATATCGTACTCAATCTGCACACGAATATGACTTTGCTTCAAAAACTGCACGTTGTCAGAGGCCAGGGCAGCGTCTTTGTGGCGCTCCTCAAGGAGCTTGTATTGCTTCAGCCGAGACAGTTTTTGATCATCTTTTCCTATGCAGAGCTTGCTAGCAAGCAAATGGGTTGCTGTTTTTTCGTCGCCAATCTGTATTCCAGGAACATAATGCTCGGCCTCGGCAAGATTCATCGGATTGTCATCGAGGAAAAGGACCGTGTTGGGTCGGAGTTGAACCTGCTCTATGAGGGCCTTCAAGCGGAGGCCTTTAGCCTGCCAATCAATGCTGGGAAAAATAAAATAATCCCAGATTCCCTTCTCAACCAAAATCTTCTTAACAGCTTGGAAGTCATTCTTCGAGCAAATGCTGCTCATGATACCGCGCTGAGCTAACTCAATGACAGTCTCATGTAAATGCTCCTGATACTCTATTCCGCCTTCGCTGAGGGTGCCCCGCCAGAAGGTTTCATCCAAGTCCCACACAACCATCCGAACCGGTTCCATCACGTCACTTCCTTCGCGGCCAGAATTCATGCCCCAGCGAGGGTATCACTAAAACGTGGCCCGGCGTTGCGCAACCGATTTCGGCCGTCTCCCGACGGCAACTGCGATGCCTGTTGACGGCGGCAGGGGCGGTGCGGCCGCATGTGAGCCTCCTGGGGACAGTGTCAGAACCGGATGCGGTCGCGGTGGAGCCGCCTGAGGGGTTGGTTTACTCAAAGGCACGTAAAGCGACATGCCATGGCGGAAATAGCGCTGAAATCCGCCGTTTTTGCCGAATCTCGTCCCCCAAATTTGCCCCGCGTTCCGAGGGCAAGATTTTGGGGTAGCCATCCGGCGGTCTTTTGGAGCGCCCTGATCACGGCAAGCCGCCGTGTTCCTAAAACCCTGGAAGTAAGTATCCCCCGGCAAAGCCGGGGGCTTTAAGATGTTGGCCGCTCAAAGCGGCCATTGGGGTCGCTGACGCGGCCCCAGGTTTTGTTGGCCACTAAAGTGGCCGATACGACTCATTTGCATCAGCAATTTACCTTATCGCTCCCGATTCAGTACACAGCACCATGTCGCGTGAGCATCTCTCTCAACCAGCGAATCAAAATACCCAGCGCGCAGACTTTTTACTAACTAAATTCCGGCGGCCGTCTCCAAGAAAGTAATTGCTCACCCCGGTGCGACTGATTCCTGCGGCGCCGGCGTGGCAAGCAGTACGAGCCTGAGTGCGTCGAGCACCGAGGCACGATAGAACTGTGCGGTGCTGACCACGGAGCGGAAGGCCGCATAGGTAATCGCGGTACCCGCTTATCAACCAATCAGCCCGCTACGCGTAGACGGTCCTGCGTGTGAGCCGGGAGGCGCTTGCGGCAGCGCAGCAGAGTGCGCCGATCATGCCGCGCATGTTGCGCCGGTGATTGGTCGTCCAGCAGAAGGCCCCGAGGTAGTCGGGCAGATGCTTGGGCGAGAACACCTTGTATGTGGCCTTCAGCGCGGTGCTGAGATTGGAAATCAGCGTGTTGACGTTGAAGAATGGGCTGCCGCGCTCGCGTTCCGGACGCTTTCCGCCGGTGACTGTGGCGACATGAGTGCGCCCGCCCTCGCCGAAGACGTGGAAAGCCGAGGTGCCGTCTGTGTGCACCTGCGCACCGGGGGCGATATGGGCGTCGCGGAACGCTTCCGCCTCTGCGTTGGAGCGGAAGTCGGTGTCGATGCCATACCCGGCGTCGGCCAACACCGGTGCTGCCGGCACACCGACCGCCAGCGCGGCGCGGATCTGCGCCAGCGCGATCTGCGGCTTGGTCTGGAACGCCACTGCTTCCGGCACGCCCGCACGGGCACGACGGTCCGGGTCATCGGCCCAGGCCTGCGGCGGATACAGCCGATGTGCGAGCGGCAGACTGGCATGGTCGTTGGCCACCGACAGCG
>PLTJ01000230.1:1824-3814 GCA_003164455.1 Acetobacteraceae bacterium | reverse complement strand
CGGCGAGGCCGGCCAGGATGACGCCCAGGCGGGCGGCGAAATCGGGAGCGCGGGAAAGGGTGGGGTTGACCTCCATGGACTATATTCCTAGCACGGGAGGGCGGGGGCGTGCAAGGGGATTGTCGGCGGGGCGGTCGGGGTGCGCGGTCTCGACGGCATGTCCGGGAGATACGACGGTGTTCTGACCGCCGGCTGGACAGGTGGGATGCAAAGGGCATCCCACCCTACAGCTTGCTCAATCTCTTTCACACGTAGCGGTTGACCAGGTTCTCCAGATACTCCTGCCGGCCGGAGCGCGGCCGGGGCTCGATGGCGTCGCGTTCGACGCGCGCGGCGATCTCGGCCAGCGAGCGTTCGCCGCCGAGCATGGCGCGCCCTTCCCGGCTCTCCCAGCCCGCATAGCGCGCCGCCACTTCGCCGGCGAGCCGGCCGTCCTCGACCATGGCGGCGGCGGCGAGCAGGGCCCGGGCGCACACGTCCATGGCGCCGACATGAGCGTGCAGCAGGTCCTCCGGGTCGATCGACTGGCGGCGGATCTTGGCGTCGAAATTGAGGCCGCCGCTGCCCAGGCCGCCGGCACGCAGCACATGGTAGAGCGCCAGCGCCACCTCGGGCACGCTGTTCGGGAACTGGTCGGTGTCCCAGCCCGACTGCGGATCGCCGCGATTGATGTCGAGCGAACCGAGGATGCCCAACGCGGCGGCCAGCGCGATCTCGTGCTCGAAGCTGTGGCCGGCGAGCGTTGCGTGGTTCGCCTCGATGTTGACCTTGACCTCGCGTTCCAGCCCGTAGCGCCGCAGGAAGCCGTGCACCGCGGCAACGTCGAAGTCGTACTGGTGCTTGGTCGGTTCCCGCGGCTTCGGTTCGATCAGGATGGTGCCCGAAAAACCGATCCGGTGCTTGTGCTCGACCACCAGGGTCAGGAAGCGGCCGAGCTGGTCCAGTTCGCGGCCGATATCGGTGTTCAGCAGCGTCTCGTAGCCTTCGCGCCCGCCCCACAGCACGTAGTTCTGCCCGCCCAGCCCGTGCGTCACCTCGAGCACCGCCTTCACCTGCGCGCAGGCATAGGCGAACACGTCCGGATCGGGGTTGGTCGCCGCCCCGGCCATGTAGCGCGGGTGCGAGAACAGGTTGGCGGTGCCCCACAGCAGCCGCACCTTCGCCTGTTCCATCTTCGCGGCGAACAGCTCGGCGATGGCGTGCAGATTGGCCGTCGATTGGGCCAGCGTGTCGCCCTCGGGGGCGACGTCGCGATCGTGAAAACAGAAGAACGGCACATCGAGAAGCCGGAACAGCTCGAAGGCCACATCGGCCTTGGCGCGGGCCAGCGCCATGGCGTCGTCGCCGTGCATCCAGGGCCGGAAGAACGTCTCGCCGCCGAATGGATCGCCGCCGGGCCAGCCCAGCGAATGCCAGTAGCAGACGGCGAAGCGCAGATGTTCCTCCATCCGCTTGCCCAGCACGACCCTGTCCTTGTCGTAGCAGCGGAAGGCGAGCGGCTCGACGGCGTCCGGGCCGGCGTAACGGATCGGCGCGGAGCGGGCGAAAAAATCGGCGGCTTTCGTCATCACAGGGCTCCCTTGAGGGCCGGATAAAGCGCCCGGTAAGCGGCGAGGCGGCTGGCATAGGCGCCGGCGAGCGCGGGGTCGGGCACGATCGTCTCCAGCGCTGGCTGGCGCGTGCAGACCGCTCCAGGGTCTTCGCCGGTCACCGCGAGCCGCGCCAGCCGGGCGGCGCCGAAGGCCGCCCCGTGCTCGGACTCCGCCACCCGGCGCAACGGCATGCCGAGCACGGCGGCCAGGATGCCGACCCAGGCGCGCGACCGGCCGCCGCCGCCGATCACGTCGGCCGCGGCGATGGCGGTGCCCGAGGCGATCAGGCTGTCCAGGCAGTCGCGCAGGGAGAAGGCGACGCCTTCCAGCACGGCCTGGGTCAGCGCCGCGCGCGTGGTGTCGTGCGACAGGCCGGCGAAGGCGCCGCGGATGGCGCC
>PLTJ01000230.1:0-1814 GCA_003164455.1 Acetobacteraceae bacterium | reverse complement strand
CAGGCCAGCGAGGCCGCCGCCGACAAGGTCACGCCCATCTGGTGCCACAGCCCGGGCAAGGCGTGGCAGAACGCGTGGACGGCGGCCTGCGGATACGGGGCGAAACGATCCGTGGTCGCCCACAGCACCCCCGAGGTGCCGAGCGAGACGAAGGCATCGCCGGGATGGATGGCGCCCAACCCGACCGCGCCGGCGGCATTGTCGCCGGCGCCGCCGGCCAGCACGACATCCCGTCGCATGCCCCAGCGCTCCGCCAGGTCGCCGCGCAGCACGCCCGCCGGAGCGCTGCCCTCGACCAGGTCCGGCATCGCGGCGCGCGTCAGCCCGGTCGCGGCCAGCACGTCCGGCGACCATTGCCGCCGACCCACATCGAGCCACAGCGTGCCGGAGGCGTCCGACATCTCCTCGATCATCGCGCCGGTCAGCCGATAGCGGATCCATGCCTTGGGCAGCAGCACATGGGCGGTGCGGGCGAACACCGCGGGTTCGTGCCGGCGCACCCACAGCAGCTTGGGCGCGGTGAAGCCCGGCATGGCGAGATTGCCGGCGATCGCGTGCAGGTCGGGGCAGGCCGCCTCCAGCTCCCGGCATTCGGCGACCGCGCGGACGTCGTTCCAGAGGATGCAGGGGCGCAGCACGTCGCCGGCGGCATCCAGCAGCACCGCGCCGTGCATCTGGCCGGAAAGCCCGATGCCCTGAACGGCGGCAAGCGCCGCCGGTTGCGCGGCGTGCAGCGTGTCGAGCACGTCCAGCAGGGCCTGCCACCAGTCCCGCGGGTCCTGCTCGCTATGCCCGGGAGCCGGGCGCGACACCGTCAGCGGCGCGGCGGCGCTGCCGAGCACCTGTTGGGCGCCGTCCACCAGCACCGCCTTGACGGAAGAGGTGCCGAAATCGATCCCGAGGAACATGGACGTCCCCTCCATGGCCTGTCCAACCGACCGCGCCACCGCTGGCGCCGGCGGGGGGCCGGGAGATGGCCCGCCCGCCAAACCACGTCAGTGCGATATTTCTTCGAGCGTAAGACCCCGCGTGGCGGGACCGAACATGCCGATCGAGAGGACGACCATCACCATGGCGAAGGCGATGAAGATGAAGACCGCCGTCACACCGAAGCTCTGCAGCAGGTAGCCGATGATCAGGCCCGCCAGGGCCGCGGACAGCCGGCTCCACGAATAGACGAAACCGACCGCGCGGGACCGGATCCGGGTCGGGAACAGCTCAGCCTGATAGCCGTGATAGGCGAACGACATCCAGTTGTTCGACAGCGTCACCATGACGCCGAGCAGGATCAGCAGCACCGCGGTGTTCTGCTGGGAGAACGCCAGGCCGAAGACGCCGATGCAAACGGCGGCTAACACGATCTGCCATTTCCGCTCCATCTTGTCGGCGAGCAAGGTGCCGAGCAGCGGGCTCAGCGGGTTGACCGCCGCGATGATGAACGAATACTCGAAGCTCGTCGTGATGTGGATGCCCTTGGCGATCAGCAGCGACGGCACCCACGAGGCGAACCCGTAGAAGCCCATCGACTGGAAGAAGTTGAACACCGACATCATGATCGTCCGGCGCCGGTAGGGCGGCTGGAAGATCTCGGAGAGCTGGCCCCGGTGCGGCGCCTCGACGACCAGGGGACCCGGTGCCGGCAGGGTTATCTTGAGTTCCGCCGCCACGGCGGCTTCGATCCTGGCGGTAATCTGCTCGGCTTCCGCTTCGCGCCCGTGGCGCGCCAGCCAGCGGGGGGATTCGGGCACGCGGCGCTGGATCCAGAACACCACCACCGCGCCCACCGAGCCGATCAGCACCACCCAGCGCCAGCC
>PLTJ01000200.1 GCA_003164455.1 Acetobacteraceae bacterium | reverse complement strand
ATGACGTAAATCACCGGCAACTTCATCAGCGCGGCCAGATTGAAGCTCTCGAACACCTGGCCCTGGTTGGAGGCGCCATCGCCGAAATAGGTGATGCTGACGTTGTCGTTGCCGCGGTACCAGTTGCTGAAGCCGAGTCCGGTGCCGAGGCTGACCTGAGCGCCGACGATGCCATGCCCGCCGAAGAAATTCTTCTCCTTGCTGANNGCGCCGCCATGCCGGTGGCGAGCATGTGGCCATGGTCGCGATAGGAGGTGATGACCTCGTCGCCTTCCTTCAGCGCCATTTGCATCCCGACCACCACGGCCTCCTGGCCGATATAGAGGTGGCAGAAGCCGCCGATCAGGCCCATGCCGTATAGTTGGCCAGCTCTTTCCTCGAAACGGCGGATCAACTGCATGTCGCGGTAGCCGCGCAGCAACTCCTCCTTCGACAAGCCCGTGCGCACCTTGCCGCGCTTCCTGGCTTCGCCCGCCTGTGCCATCGTCTGGTCCCCCGCTGATCTGCCGGTCATGCTGTGACACCTAGTCTCGGGCCGGCCGTGGGGCAAGCGCGGGAATGACGGAAAAGGTTGATTGTGCAGTGCAATAAACAGGGCTGCCCCGACTTCGCATCAACCACACGCGTCGGGGCAACCACTGGCTAGTAGAGCCGCTTGCCCTGGCCGTACGGCACCACGACATCGGCCGGATCGGAGAGGTTCAGCATGGCGCGAGCGCGCTCATCCAGCGCGTCCGGGTCGAGCTGGTTGGCACGCAGGCCGGTGACGCGCCGCTCCCAGCCGGCGAGGTCGGATTCCGCCCGCGCCAAGTCGACCTGCGCCACCTTCAAATCCTCCAGCCGCCCCGCATAGGCGCGCAAGCCGCGGTCGCCTTGCGTGGCGTTCCAAACGAAATAGGCGACCAGCAACAGAAAGATGAAAGGCGGCACCGCCGACTTCGTGCGGCGCCTGATCTCATGGCCGATCGACACGCCCGCTCCTGCCCAAATTCCTCAGACACAGCAACATGTATAGTTATCGGCCGGGTGCCGCCAGCCTTTCGCGGCACTCTCGCGATCGAATTCTACATGCGGCCACGCCATCGCCGGGGCATGACGGGCTACCGGCGGCAGCCAGCCCCCTCTGCTCCCCATAGAGGGGCGAGAGAAGCAGGAGTTCAGGTGCGCAGGATGGAACGGCCGGCGTAACGGGCGGAACTACCGAGCATCTGCTCGATGCGGATCAGCTGGTTGTACTTCGCAGTGCGGTCGCTGCGCGCCAAGCTGCCGATTTTGATCTGGCCGCAATTGGTCGCCACCGCCAGGTCGGCGATGGTGACATCCTCGGTCTCGCCGGAGCGGTGGCTCATCACCGCGGCGAAGCCGGCACGATGCGCCATCTCCACCGCCTCCAGCGTTTCCGACAATGTGCCGATCTGGTTCACCTTCACCAGAATGGCGTTGGTGAGGCCCTCCTCGATGCCGCGCGACAGGCGCTCGACGTTGGTAGCGAACAGGTCATCACCGACCAGTTGGATGCGGTCGCCGAGCGTGTCGGTTAGCAGCTTCCAGCCATCCCAGTCGTCCTCGGCGCAGGCGTCCTCGATGGAAACGATCGGGTAGCGGCCGACCAGATCCTCCAGATAGGCCACCATGCCGACCGCATCGAACGCGCGCCCCTCGCCTTCCAGCACGTATTTGCCATCCCGGAAGAACTCGTTGGCGGCGCAGTCGATCGCGAAAGTGACGTCCTCGCCCGGCCGGTAGCCGACGCATTCACAGGCACGCGACATGAAGGCCAGCGCCTCGTCGGTGGATCCCAGATCGGGCGCAAAGCCGCCCTCGTCACCAACATTGGTATTGAAGCCGGCATCGTGCAGTTGCTTCTTGAGTGCTGCGAAGATCTCCGAGCCCATGCGCACGGCATCCGCGATCGTAGGCGCGGAGATCGGCTGGATCATGAATTCCTGGATGTCGATCGGATTGTCGGCATGCTTGCCGCCGTTGATGATGTTCATCATCGGCACCGGCAGGACGCGCGCGAACACGCCACCCACATAGCGGAACAACGGCAGCTCGAGCTCCGCCGCCGCCGCCTTCGCCACGGCGAGCGACACCCCGAGGATGGCGTTGGCACCGAGCCGCGCCTTGTTGGGGGTGCCGTCGAGGTCGATCATGGCCGCGTCGATGGCAAGCTGCTCGCTGGCGTCCATGCCGCCGATGGCCTCCAGGATCTCGCCCTGGGCATTGGCGACGGCCTGCTGCACACCCTTGCCGCCGAAGCGTTGCAGGTCGTCGTCGCGTAGTTCGGCCGCTTCGTGGGCGCCGGTTGACGCACCGGAGGGCACCGCGGCACGGCCGCTGGCGCCGCTCTCCAGCTCCACGTCCACCTCTATGGTGGGATTGCCGCGGCTGTCGAGGATTTCGCGGGCGATGATGTCAATGATGGCACTCATGGAGAGCGCTCCAGACTGTTGCACGCGTCGGCTGGGTAGCACCGGGGCGGTCGCAGCGCCAGCGTACCAGCCGCATTGGACGTCAGAGCCCCGGGTTTGCTTCCTTCCGTGCGATTCAGGGGATTAACGGACACCGATGAGTTCGACGTCGAATACCAAAGTGGCGTTGGGTGGAATGGCGCCGGCACCGCGGGCGCCATAGGCGAGCTCGGGTGGGATCACCAGCGTACGCAGCCCGCCCACCTTCATGCCGGGGATTCCCTGGTCCCAGCCGAGGATCACCCGCCCGACCCCGAGCTGCAAAGAAAGGGGCTGACCGCGATTGCGCGAGCTGTCGAACTGGTAGCCCTTGTTCCCGGGAGCAGCGGCGTCGAACAGCCAGCCGGTGTACTGGACGATGACGGTTCTGCCGGAGCTGGCGATTTCACCGAAGCCGATCTTGCGGTCGATTATCTGCAAGTCTTTCGGGGCAGGGGTTTGGGCATACGCCGGCAGCGCGAGCAGGGCGGGAGCGGTGGCGATCACCGAGCGGCGGGTGAGTGTCATGTCAGCCTCTCTTTGCAAGGTTGTCGAACGCACGCAGCCCCGCCAGCAGGGCCGGCATGTCGCTGAGTGCGATCATGTTCGGCCCATCGGACGGCGCGTGGTCAGGATCGGGGTGGGTTTCGATGAACAGCGCCGCCACCCCGACGGCCAGTGCGGCGCGGGCCAGTACCGGGGCGAATTCCCGCTGCCCGCCGGAGGAACTGCCTAGCCCGCCGGGCTGCTGCACGGAATGGGTGGCGTCGAACACCACCGGGTAGCCGGTCCGTGCCATGATGGGCAGGGCGCGGAAATCAGTGACCAGGGCATTGTAGCCGAAACTGGCGCCGCGTTCGGTCAACAAGATATTTTCGTTTCCCGTGCCGGCGATCTTGGCGGCGACGTTGGCCATGTCCCAGGGCGCCAGGAACTGTCCTTTCTTCACGTTCACGGCCCGTCCGGTCTCGCCGGCGGCGACCAGAAGGTCGGTCTGGCGGCACAGGAAGGCAGGGATTTGCAGCACGTCCACGGCCTCGGCCACCGGCGCACAATGAGAAACGTCGTGCACGTCGGTCAGCACTGGGCAGCCATAGCGCTCGCGCACCTGGGCCAGGATGGCGAGCCCCGAGGCCATGCCCACGCCGCGCGCGGCGGTGGCGGAGGTGCGGTTGGCCTTGTCGTAACTCGACTTGTAGATCCAGGGGATGCCAAGGGCGGCGCAGATCTCATCCAGTGCCGCCGCAACTTCGAGCGCGTGTGCCAGTCCCTCGATCTGACACGGCCCGGCGATCAGCACGAAGGGCAGTTTGTTGCCGATATCGATGCCACCGACCCGCACGATCGCCATGCCCAGGACTCCAGATAGCGGGGTCCAGGGGTCCGCTGGCCCCTGGCGGTTCCAGGGCAGCGCCCTGGCTTTGCTTGCTTACACCAACCGCATCTGCCGTACCGCCGCGGCGATGAACCCCCGAAACAGCGGGTGTGGCGCAAAAGGTTTCGACTTCAGTTCGGGGTGGAACTGCACGCCGATGAACCAGGGGTGGCCAGGATATTCGACGATTTCCGGTAGCACGCCGTCGGGCGACATACCGGAGAAGCACATCCCCGCACGTTCCAGTCGTTCCTTGTAACGGATGTTCACTTCGTAGCGATGGCGGTGCCGTTCACCGATCTCATGCGCACCGCCATAGGTGGCGCCGACCAGAGAACCGGTGGCCAGGATGGCGGGGAAGGCACCCAGTCGCATGGTCCCGCCAAGGTCGCCGCCTTCGGCGCGGCGTTCGATTTCGTTGCCACGGGCCCATTCCGTCAGCAGCCCGACCACCGCGTCCTCGCATGGGCCGAACTCGGAGGAAGAAGCGTGCGGCAGGCCAGCGAGATGGCGGGCGCATTCGATCACCGCCATCTGCATGCCGAAGCAGATGCCGAGGAAGGGCACGCCGCGCTCGCGGGCGAAGCGCACCGCCTCGATCTTGCCTTCGGTGCCGCG
>PLTJ01000412.1:3663-3870 GCA_003164455.1 Acetobacteraceae bacterium | reverse complement strand
GCAGCGCCACGTTGCCGTTGGACAGCGGCCCGATGATGAAGCGCCGCTTCAGCCGGGTCAGCCCGGGCACCGCGTCGGGCCAGGGACGCAGCTGGTGCCAGCCACGGTTCAGGGTGTCCAGGTCCGCCGCGGTCAGCCCGGCGATGCCGAATTCCACCACCAGGCGCTCCAGGCTGGCACGATGCAGGTCGTCCAGGATGGTCCAGG
>PLTJ01000412.1:0-3608 GCA_003164455.1 Acetobacteraceae bacterium | reverse complement strand
CCGCGCCAGTCCACCACGGTGCCGAAGGTGTCGAACAGGATGGCCCGCACGCCAGGCATGGAGCAGCCTCTCTCGCATTGTGACACGCTTTTCTCAGCCCCGTGGGTTGCCGGCAAGCATCAGTTCCGCGTGCTGCCGCCCGATGGCGAAGCGGTACCGCTGCCGGGCGGCCCGCCGAAAATTCCAAACAATCCGCGCAGGAAGCCCGGCGTCAGCGCCGCCAGCGGGTTCACCGTCACCGCCGGGTCGTCGAAGGAGCCACGCATGGTGTAGGTGGCGGCGAACACGCCGCCGCCCTGCTCCGGACTGAACAGCCGGCCGATCAGCGGTATCTGGCCCAGCAGCGTGTTGAAGAAGTAGGCCGGCACGATCGTGCCCTCGACCGCGACGGTGTCGCGGGCGATGTTGACCTGCCCCTTCGCCGTCATCCCCAGCGAGGCGCTGAATGCCCGTGCGTCGGCCAGTTCCAGCACGTTGTGCGACAGCCGGAACGGGGCGATCAGGCGGTTGAACCCGAGCCCCGGGCCTTGCAGCACCTCGACCAGCCCATACAACGTCATGGCTTGCAGCAGCTTGGCCAGCGCCGGGGTGTTACGCATGCGGAAATCGGCGATCTCGGCGCTGCCTTGCAGCGGGCGGCCGGGCGCACTGTCATCATAAGTGCCGTGAATGGTCAGCCGCCCGCCGCGCATGTCGTCCACCAGGTCGAACGCATACAGCAGGCCGCCGGCATCCTCGGCACTGGCGGTCAGCGTGCGGGTGTCGCGGCCGGGCACGATCTCGATGTGGAAAGCGGCGCCGGCGTTGGTCTGCCCGTTCAGCCGGCCCCGCCGGATGCTGTGTCCGTCGCTCTCGGCGGTGCCGGCAACCGCGGTCAGCACCCGGCCGGCCTCGCCCAGCACCACCCGGTCGAAGTGCGCCTCGGCCCGCCACGGCGGCCCGGCCTGTTCCGGCTCGTCCGTATCCGGCTTCGCGCTGACCTCGCGATGGCCGAACTCGGCCGAGGCGTCGATGCTGTGGCCGGTCAGCGTGGCCACCCAGGGAGCGCCGGGTCGCTCGGGAAAACGCAGATCGCCGCTGATATCGGTCGCGCCGCCGAGCCGGACGCGATCGAAATGGGCGCTTTGCGCGTTGCCCTCGGCGAAGGCGACGCGCCCTGCCACGGCAATCCCCTCGCCATCGATGCGCAGCCGATCGATGGCGGTGATCCGGTCGTGGTCCAGCGCGATGTGGATCTCGCCGCTTGCCGGCCGGCCAGCCGGCTTGTGAAAGTTCAGCCGCAGCAGCGCCAGCACGGCCTGGCCGAGGTCGCCCCGCACCAGGACCTCGCCGCTGCCGTCGCGGTGCGTCTGCTGTGTCACCTGCAACGCCACGGGGCCGTCCAGCAGATCAGCGGTGTCCAGGCCCGCGGCGGTCAGTTGGGGTGCGGTGGCGGTGCCGGTCACGGTCACTTTCTGGATCACCTGCGTGCCGCGGCCATCGCGGAAGTCAAGCTCGGCCTGCACTTGCGCGGCGATGCCGGCCAACAGCGCCGTGCCGGTCACCTTCAGCCCGTCATTGTTGGCCGCAAAGTCGAGCGTACCCTCGTCCACGTCGCGTCCGGCCGCGATCGCGCCGAGATGCAGGCTGGTCAGTTTCCCGGTGGTCTGGATATGCACGTCGTCCACCGTCACCCGGTGGTCCAGAAACAGCCGGGTAATCGTCAGCTTTCCGGCCACGCTGCCCGCCGCATCGCGGATGTTCAGCGGGCGGCGATCGAGCAACCGCAGGCGAGGATGTTTCAGCACCGTCAGCAGGTCGGCCGCCGGACCGGCGAGGTCAGCATCGATCGTCATGTACTGGTCGACCACCGACAGTCCGGTGATGAGCAAGTGCCCGGACTGCACGGCGATGCCGCCCTGCGTCCCGCCGGCCTGCCGCCCGCTGGTCACCGCGATCTCCAGTTCGTCGGGCGACAGAAAGGACAGCCGGGCGTTGCCGTGCTCCAGCGGCGGCACCGGGCGGAGCCAGTGCACGGTCAGGTCCTGCCCGTCGATGCCACCCGACACGCCGGTGACCGTGGCGTCCGACAGATCCTCGGGTGCCGTCAGGGTCAGTTCCAGGTGGCCATTACGGGCGATGCCGTCGGTGATGTTTTCGGTGATCCAGGGGCGCAGGCCGGAATCGCCCAGCCCGGCTGGCCACAGCGCGGGAAGGTCCGCGAAGGCAACCTGGTCCAGATCGACTTTGACGGCCATGTCCAGGCGCCCGTCCGCGCGCGTCGCACGCAGGCTGCCGCGCACGACGGTCCGGGGGCCGTCCGGCCGGGGCGCCAGTTCCAGCCGTTGCACCGTCAGCACCGCAGCGGTGAGCGATCCTTCCACCTCGACCAGCGCCCCCACCAGCGGCATGCTGCCCACGCCCAGCACCAGGTGCCCGGCGCCAACCTGCGCCTCCAGCTTCAGTTGTTCAGGAATCAAATCCGCGCCCACCGTGGCGGTGGCCGACAGCGCGACCGGTGCGTCCAGCACCCGCAAAGCCGCCAGCCCCGGGGCCAGCACCGCCAGGTGCGCCGGCGTGATCGGCGTCAGATGCGCCTGCACGGCAGCGTTGCCCCCGCCGGCCGGCAGGCTCGCGGCGGCGGTGACGTGCAGGCTCTGGTCACCCAGCGCCAGCATCAGTTCTACCGTCGCCTCGGCCCCGCCCTCGGGGCGGCGGATGACGTCCAGCCCGACCTGGCTGGCGCGCCAGGTCGCACCGAGCTGACGGTCATCCACGATCAGGGCGGCGTCGCGAATGCGTAACCGGCTCAGCTGGACCCAGCGCGATTGCCACGCGTTGCTGTCGGTTGCGGCCGGTCGTGCCAACTCGCCCAGCAGCCCCGCCAGCACCCCGGGCCCAGCCGGCGCCGACGCCGGCGCGTCGTCGGTCAGCCGGCCCAGATCGATGCTGACACGCCCGTTCTCGCTGCGTTGCCCGCGCAGTCTGACGCCATCGAGCTCCAATGCCCGCGGCACGATCCGCCCCAGCATCAGCCAGCCGGCGGACAGCGACACTTCCGCCCGCGGCACCTCGGCGATGTGGGCACCGTTGGGCTCGAGCAGCGCCACGCCGGTCAGCCGGATGTCCAGCGGATGATCGACGCCGCGCGTGAACCCCTCCCAGGCCAGCGCCGTACTGCCGATCACCAGCACCGGCGGCATGCCGTCGGTGTTCACTGCCGCCTCCAGCCGGCGCGTCAGCCAGCCGATCTCGAGCGGCCCCTGCGCCAACCGCCAGGCCAGCGCGCCGCTGGCCACCGCCGCGGCGAGCACCACCGCGAGCGTCACCCGCAGCAGGCGATGGACCATGCGGCCGCCGCCGTGCACGACATGACGGATCATGCGATGCACGGCTTGACCAAGCCTACCGCTCACGACCAGCCTGCGGCCGCATGACCGTGCCGCCTCCCGCACCCCGGTTCCGTTTGCCGACGGACTGGCCGGCTCCCTCCGATGCCGCCGCCGCCGAGCGGCTGGTGGAACGCTTCGCCGCGCTCGGACGCGCCGAGACGCGGCTCGCCCGCGATCGGACCGCCGGTGCCATGCTGCGCTGCCTGGGCGGCAACAGCCCCTACCTGGCCGACCTCG
>PLTJ01000111.1 GCA_003164455.1 Acetobacteraceae bacterium | reverse complement strand
GTGGTCTTGCCCGAGCTTTCCGGGCCGTAGATCTCGACGATGCGCCCGCGCGGCAGGCCGCCGATGCCCAAAGCCAAGTCGAGCCCAAGCGAGCCCGAAGAAATCACCGCGATCTGCTCGTCGCCCGCGTGGGCGCCCATGCGCATGATCGAACCCTTGCCGAAGGCGCGCTCGATCTGCGCCATGGCGGCATCGAGCGCCTTGTTCTTGTCCATACGAAATCTCTTTCCCGGGCTGCTGCGGTCGGCCGGACCATGATCCCTTACGACGATTCTGTCACACATAAGAACGCCGCCGCAACGTCGATTGGGGGTCCATTAACCATGCGTTCATTATATGTTCGGAAATCCACGGCAGACAAGAACAAAACGAGATCATGGCTGTCGGATCCCACCCGCCCGGTCCCATCAGCCCCGTCCCATCAACCCCGTCCCATCAACCCCGGGTGCCACATATCGCCGTCATGCGGGCCCGCAACTCGGGCAACGGATACGGCTTGGACAGCAGCAGCGTCGTCGGCCCCGCCGCCAACAGCGCCTGCACGGTGGCATCGCGGCGCAACGTCGCCTCAGCGTGGCCGGAGACGATGATCGCCGGCAGGGCCGCATCGCTCGGCCGCGCACGCAACTCGGCCACCAACGCGGCACCGCTGCGTCCGGGCAGCTCCATGTCGGTGACCACCGCCGCAAAATGCCTGGACGCGGCCAGATCGAGCGCCGCCTCGGCCGATTCGGCGGATACCACCCGCCACCCCCAAACCGACAGGGCCTGCTCCGCCAGGCGGCGCGACACCGGCTCGTCCTCCACCAGCAACACCGTGCCGTCGGCCACCCCGCCAACGGCGCCCGCGTCGATGCGCAGCGCCACCCGCATGCAGGTACCGACACCAAGAGTACTCTCGACCGTTACCGACCCGCCGGCCGCGTGCACGATCTCCTGCACCGTGGCCAGGCCGAGTCCGGTGCCTCGCTCGCTGCGGGTGGTAAAGAACGGGTCGAAGATATGCGGCAGTACCTCCGGAGCGATGCCGGAGCCGGTGTCCTGCACCTCGATGCTGGCGAAGGTCGCCCCGCCGTGCTGTTTCGCGCGGCAGCGCAACGTCAGCACGCCGCCTTCGGGCATGGCATCGCGCGCATTGGCGGCCAGGTTCAACAGCACCTGATCGAACGCCGTGGGGTCGATCCGCACGGGCAGCGGCTCCTGCCCCGAATCGAGATCGAGGCGCACGCCCCGGCCGAGCAAATGGCGCAGTAGCGGGACGAGGTCGTTGGCCGCCTCGCGGGCGTCCAGCCGCTGGGGCACGGCGGGCGTCTCACGGGCGAAGCCGAGCATATGGCGCACCAGTGCCGCGCCGCGCCGCGCGGCCGAACGGATCTGCAACGCGTCCTCCCGCGTGGCCTCGTCCACCCCGCCGCGGTGCGCGATGGTGTCGCTGGCGGCCAGCATGGCGGCCAGTAAATTGTTGAAGTCGTGCGCGATGCCGACGGCGAAGCGCCCCACCACTTCCATCCGCTCGGCCTGGGCCGCGGCATGGTCCGGCTCGGCGTGCGATCGGTCGGGCGCGTTCACCGGCGGGCTCCGCCGGCGCGGCTACGCAGGCGCAGGACATAGGCGATGATCTCCGCCACCGCCTGGAAGTGCTCAGCTGGGATTTCGGTGTCGAGTTCGACCCGATAGAGCGCGCGGGCAAGCGGCGGGTTGGCGACCAGTGGCACCTTGTTCTCCTCGGCGATGGTGCGGATGCGCGCAGCGATAGCGTCGACTCCCTTGGCAACCACCCGGGGAGCACCGCCAGCCGCACGATCATAGGCCAGGGCAACAGCGTAATGAGTCGGATTCGTCACCACCACCGCCGCCTTCGGTACCGCCGCCATCATGCGCTGGCGCGACCGCCGAATGCGCATCTGGCGCAGCCGCCCCTTCACCAGCGGATCGCCTTCCGACTCGCGCATCTCCTGACGGATATCCTCGCGGCTCATGCGCATGTCGCGGGCATGCTTCAGGCACGCCCGCCCGAAATCGAGCAGCGCTATCACGCCCTGCACCGCCAGTATCGCCAGCAGCATGTGCGTCAGCAGACCGGTGAAGCGGACCAGCAGGCCTGGCGCGGTCCAGAACACCGCCATGCGCAACTCGGGCAGCGCGCCGTTGAGCACGACGGCCAGCACGGCGCCGGCGGCGACCGCCTTGAGCACCGCCTTGCCGGTGCCCAGTAGCATCGCGACGCCGAACACGCGCTTGAGCCCGGCCATCGGCGACAGCCGGGTGAGATCGGGGAGCAGCGCGCCTGGATTGATCAGGAACCCGGTCTGCAGCAACACCGAGCCCGCGCCGGCCAGCAACGCCACCAGCGCGAACGGCGCGGCGGCGGCCAGGCCGGCCGACACGGCCGCCCGCAACGCCGCCAGCGGATTGGCATCCTGCGCGTGCTCCAGCAGCGCCGCCAGCCGCGCCGCCAGAAGGCGCGCCGAGGCCGGCGCCACCATCACCAGCACCAGCGCGACACCACCGAGCACCGCGAAGCTGGACAGCTCGCGCGAGACTGGCACCTGGCCTTCCTCGCGCGCCTTCTGCATGCGCCGCGGTGTTGCGGCTTCCGTCCGGTCTTCAGCCTCGCGGCCGGCTTCCGCCATGACCTAGAGTCCCGGCAGCAGCGCCAGCGTGACATGCAGCTGGTCCTGCCAGGCCGACACGATGCCGCCGGCGAGCAGGAGGAGGAGCAGCAGCCCGGCCAGGATATGCGCCGGCATGAAGGCGGCGAAGACCTGCAAATTAGGCACCAGCCGGGCCAGCAGGCCGAGCCCGCACTGCCAGACCAAGCCGGCCACGACAAATGGCGCGGCCAGCCGCAGGGCGAGCGCGAAGGCCTCGCCCACCGCGGCCAGTACGGTCTGCGTGCTATCCGCCACCGGTAATAGCACACCCGGGGCAATCAGCCGGTAGCTACCGGCCAGCGCCGCCAGCGGCAGCGCATACAGTCCGGATGCGAGCACGGCCACCGGGGCAACCAGCGAGAACAGCCGGGCGAGCACCGTGGATTGGGGCCCCAGGTCCGGGTCGGGCTGAATGACACTGGCCAGCCCCATCTGGCTGGCGATGAACTGCCCGGCGATGGGCAGCGCCAGCACCACCAGTCGAGCCAGCCAGCCGAGCCACAGCCCGGTGCCGATCTCAGCCGCCACCATGGCGAACATGATCCAGGGCGTGGCGGGCAGCGCCGGCAGCAGCGGCGCCAGCACGGGCAGCAACAGCGCGGTGAGCGCGAGCGTGAAGCCGACCCGCACCGTGGTCGGCAGCTCGGCCTCGCCGATGCCGGGCAGCATGACGCAGGCCGCTCCGATACGGCTGAACACCAGCACCAGCCCGAACCCCCAGGCCGGCAGCTGAGCCAGCAGCGGCTCGGCCTCCATCAGCCGCCAGCCTTGATGAGGCTATCAAATATCAGATGGGCGAAATCAGTGAGCTGCGTCAGCATGAAGCCGCCGATGAGTGTCAACGTGAAGCCGATCGCGACCACCTTGGGTACGAAGGCCACCGTGGGTTCGTGGACCTGGGTGACGGCCTGCAACAGCGAGACCACTAGCCCGACCGCCATCCCGACCGCCAGCGGCGGCCCGCTCAGCTTGAACATGAGTTGCAGCGTTACGCGCAAAAGCTGTCCTACATCGCCAGCCTGCATCCCGCCCTCCTGGTGGGAACGGCGCCACCGCGCCCGGAACGAACCGGGTCAGATCGGCATGCGNNCCGAGCCCGGAACGAGCCGGGTCAGATCGGCATGCGCATGATGTCCTGGTAGGCCTGCACCACCCGGTCACGGATGGCGACCGTAGTTTGCAAGGCCAACTCGGCTTTCGATACCGCGGTCACCACGTCCGTGATGTTGCTGCCACCTGAGATGGCAGCAGCGGATTGCGCGTCGGCGGTGTGGCCGGCCTGCACCACGCCATCCAGCGCGCGTGCCAGCACGCCGCCGAAATCGGTTGCCGATCCGGCGCGCGGGGAGGCACTGGCGTCGGCCGCCTGATAGGCCTGAGCGACCGTGGCGGGAGAGGCCGGGATTGGTGGCAGCGCCATGGCGAGCAGCTATTGCAGCAGGCCGATGGTGCGCGACAGCATGCCGCGCGCGACCTGCATGACCGACAGGTTGGCGTTGTAGGAGCGCTGGGCGTCGCGCATGTCCATCATCTCGACGAACGGATTGACGTTGGGCATCCGCACATAGCCCTGCGCGTCGGCGGCCGGGTGCGACGGGTCGTAGCGACGCGAAAACGCACTCGGGTCGGTGCCGATCTTCTTCACCGACACCAGCGGAACAGCAAGGGCACGGTCCATCGTGTTGGCGAAGGTGACGGTCTTGCGGCGGTACGGTTCGGTATGCGGGTCGCTGCCGGTGGTGTCCTGGTTGGCAAGATTTTCGGCAATGACGCGCAGGCGCGTGGTCTGCACGTCCATGCCGCGGGCGGAAATATCGAGGGCCTTGGTCATGTCCATGGAGGACCTCCGTAGTTCAATCCAGTGCCGTCATTTGCCGATCGCCGTGCGGAACATGCCGACGTAGCTCTTCCAAAGATTGCTAATCAGCGCCTGCGCCGTTTCGGTATCGGCGACCTTGGTCATCTCGACGTCGACTCGCACCGTGTTGCCGTCCGGCGCGCTCTCGCCCGCGCGCTCGCTGGTGGCGGCATCGTCCTCCGCGCTGCCGGCCAAATGCATCGGATTGGTGCGTAGCGGGCTCACCCCAGCCTCATCGAGCGCCGCGCTGAAGGGCTTCAGGTCGCGCGACTTCCAGCCTGGCGTATCGGCATTGGCGATGTTCTCGGCCAGCACGGCGGCGCGGCGGTCGAGCCAGGCCATCCGACGTTCGGCCAAATCGAAAATTCCGGTGCTTGCAGGGTCCACCTGTCCGTGTCCCGTGAACCGGCGCTCGCCGGCGGTTTGGGTCGGAGCGCAGCATCGCTGGCAGAACTGAACGCCGGGTTAATCGAGGTCACGGCGGGGCCTGGCAACCCTTCCTTCACCCAGATGCGGTGGTATGCGCGGTGATGGACACAAACGCCGAGTCCGCTCCGTCTTCGCCGTCCGACCGCGCCGCGGCCTTGGCTCGCGCCGCGGTTGGCACCCTGCAGGTCGCGCGTGCCCTGGCGCAGTCGCGCCGCAGCATCGACCTCGCCGGGCTGGACCAGGAAATCGGGCGGCTGTGCGCTGCTTCGCTCGACCTGCCGGCCGCGCAGGGACGCGCGATGCGGCCGCTACTGTTCAGCGTGCTGGCCGAGCTGGACGCCCTGTCGGCCTGCATGGTGGCACAGTCGGAGGATGGGGCATGAAGCGCGCCTGGATCGTGGCGGTGCTGCTGGTGGTGCCCTCGATGGCCGCGGCGCAGTCGATCAGCATCGACCTCGGCGCCGCCGGCGGCGCCGGCGCCACCTCCCGCCTGGTGCAACTGACCGCGCTGATCACCGTGCTGGCGCTGGCGCCCAGCCTGCTGGTGATGGTCACCGCCTTCACCCGCATCGTGGTGGTGCTGTCGTTGCTGCGCAGCGCGCTGGGCACGCAGGGCGCGCCGCCCAATACGGTGCTGATCGGGCTGGCCCTATTCCTCACCTTCTTCGTCATGCAGCCCGTGCTGGACCAGTCCTGGACCATGGGTCTGCTACCGATGAGCGAAGGACGGGTGAGCGAGATGGATGGGCTTCGGCTGGCCGCCGAACCGTTCCGCGGTTTCATGAACGGCAGCGTGCGGCCGGCGGATTTGCGGCTGTTCCTCGATCTCGGCGGCATGGCGAGCCCAGTCAGCCCCGCCGACACGCCGTGGCGCGCGCTGGTGCCGGCTTTCATGATCGGCGAGATGCGGCGTGCCTTCGAGATGGGGTTCCTGCTCTATCTGCCCTTCCTGGTCATCGACATGGTGGTGTCCACCGTGCTGATGAGTCTGGGCATGATGATGCTGCCGCCGTCCGCGGTATCGTTGCCGTTCAAGCTGATTTTTTTCGTCCTCGTGGACGGCTGGCGGCTGGTGGCGGGCAGCCTCGTGCAGAGTTTCCCCGGATTGCACTGATCCCGCCAGCCCGAAAACCTCCGCGCCATCGGGTGAAGCACGGGGATCGGATTGGCCACCCGGCAAAAAAAACCGTGCGGGCGCGAGGCCCGCAGGGGTCGAAACGATGGGAGTGGCCGAGCCGGCAGAGCGCCGGCTCGGCGTTATCTCACCAGGAGTAGGAGAGGCCAGCCCCGCCCGCAACCTGGGTGCCGTTGCCGGTCGGCGAGAGGCCGATGCTGGCTTTGGCAACCAATTGGTCGCTGAAGCGCATGCTGGCGCCGACAGCGAAGGCCCCCGTGTTGCCGTAGCCGGCAGCACCGGCGCCGATCGAGAACTTCCTGCCTGGTTCGACCTGCGGGATCTGCGACATCGCCGCAGTCGCCGCAATGCCACCCGACATCTGGTTCTTGAGCTTGTTCGTGGCGCTGTTCAACTGGCCGAGGTTCACCGCGTCGTAATAGCTAGTGCCGTTCGCGACGCCGTGGAGTTGGGCCGGTCCGCCGCCAGCCGCCGCCGAGTTGGCGAAGGTGGCGCCGTTGTTGTCCAGAGTCATCGTGGTCGAGTCGGTGCCGCCAGACAGAACCGTATTGGTCTGGTTGACAGTCAGCCCATGGGTATACCCGGTCGTGGTGTTGGTCACGCCGATCGAGGCGCCCCCATTGTAGGCACTGATGGCGGTGTAGCCGTTACCACTGGTCATCGTCGACGTGGTGCCGGCGGCCACGACAGACGCGCCGCCGCCACTATGCAGGCCAGCCGTGGTCCCGGTGACGCCGACGCTGGCGCCGCCCGGAGTTGTCAGGTACGCCCCCGTTGAACTCACCGCAAGCTGGTAGCCGGTGCCGGTGCCGCTATAGATGTTGCTGCCGCCGTTGATGGTCTCGCCGCCGGCGACTGCGAGCGTGCTGCCCGGGACGGCGGTCGCGCCGCCGACGAGCAGCGTATCGGTCGTCGTGCCACCAGTCACGGTTGCGCCGCCGGCGACTGCGAGCGTGCTGCCCGGGACAGTGGCCGCGCCGCCGACGAGCAACGTGGCGGCCGTGGTCCCGCCGAGGACAGTGGTCCCCGCCGTGAGCGTGCCACCACTGACCGTGGCGCCGCCCTTCGCCGAGAGCAGGCCATTGACGGACGCGGCACCGCCAATCGCCGTCCCCCCCGCGGGGGTCATATTGAGCGAATTGCCACCGGAATTGATCGAAATGCCAGTCCCGCTGACCGCGAGGTTATTGACGCTGGCGCCCGCGGAGGCTGTGTCATAGATCTGCGTGCCGCTGTATATCGTCGTCCCAACGTTACTGACGGCGAGCACACCGGCACCACCGGTTACGTAAACGGTGTTAGCCGTGCTGGTATTGGTGACCGCGCCGCCTGGCGCAAGGTTCACATTCGACTGGGCGAAAGCGACTGATGGCAAGGCCATCATCGTACCCAGCATCAACGCAGTTCGAAGTTTCATCATGGTAGCGTCATTCTCCCCTTTAGAAGCCTGTTGCGAGTTGCGGTCAGCACCGTGGAATCGACACCGGACGGCGAACCAACCATCCCTGCCTCCACAACGGGTGGTCGTCCGGGCATGCCGCCCTTAGAGAAGTTCCTTCTTGATGGTAACGCAACCGGCCGCACCCGCCGGCATCAGGAAGATGCGCGTGCTGCCACCCCCATCCAGCGTAGCGATGGACCTGCCAAGCGCCGGCGCCTGGCGAACCGTGGAGAAATACCGGGTGACCACGTCCTGACACGAGAGCGGCCAGTACGTCACTGTCTGGTAACTGGCCCCGCAGCCCTGCGCCGTTGCCGCGAAATCGGCGCTGGCATAAGCGCTGGGTACACTCTTGTTGTCGATTTCCATCGCCGACGTAACCAGGCGCTGGTCACGCGGCGGCGGCGGCATCATGAACAGGAAGCTGATCTCATTGCCGGCGCCCAGGAACTTGGAGACCTGGTCGATACGCCCGGCACAGGACAGAACGCCGGCCTTGGCCGCGGCCTCGGTCATCGCGGACGGCGCGCCCGGCATCGCCAGAGCCTTGGCCGCCGGAGCAGCCACCGACGGCTTGTCGGCCGCGAAGGTGTGCCCCACAAGGCCGCCAACCGCCACCACCGCAACCAAGCCCGCGATGGCGCAGGAACGACGTCGTTCACGGCGAAACCAGGCGGCAGTCAAAGGTGATCCCCGTGTTGCAGCGGCAAGCCCTTCCGAGCTTTCGGAGGCCCGCCGTCGGGTCCAACTGTTAACAGGATTTAATCGCCACACAAGCAGTATCAATCCGGCTCCCGTGCGGCCCGATCACGCCACCAGCGTCAGAGCAATTCCTTTTTTATGGCGACGCACCCTGCGTTGCCGGCCGGCATAAGGAAAATCCGCGCCCCCCCCCCGGCATCGAGACTGAGTATAAACTTTCCGAGATTGGGGCCTTTCCGCAGGCCGCCAAACTGTTTTGCCGCGATCTCGGTACATTTTCCCGGCCAGTACACCACCGATTCGTATATCGCGCCGCAGCCATTCGCCATGCCCGGCGCGAAATCGGCGCTGGCATAGGCCACCGGCACCTCCTTGTTGCCAACCTCGACGGAGGTCGAGACGATGTGCTGGTCGCGCGCTACAGCCGGCAGAAATAGCAAAAAATTGTTCGCAGTGCCCCCCGCCGTCAGGAATTTGGCGACCTGATCCACCCGGGCAGCGCAAGCAAGCACGCCGGACGCCACGGCGGCCTGAGTGATAACATTGGCCGCACCGTTGGCCGGCGGCGGCAACGCGGTGTCCGTCACCGAGGCGTTCGGCAACCCTTCCTGATCGTCCGCGGCGCCGACCGGCGAAACGAGAAGCCCTGCCGACAGGAGACCGGCAAAGCCGGCTTGCCATCGGAACGACCGATGGCGGCGTCTGCGCGATGGTGTCAAAGGATCACCTCCCAGAAAAATCCATGCTATCCGGACAACCTGCCGGTCGTCCATCGGTGTGCCATAACGTTCTTACTCCGATGGAGCAGCTCGAGGCACCATTTGCGCCATCGGAATGAGGCGGACCGGTTGCAACACGCCTGACCGCCATGACCCGATAGCACCTCACGCCGCTTCGCAGATCTCCAGCATGGTCAACAGATAGCTCCGCACCACGCCGATCTAGTCGGCAATATCCACGCGCTCGTCGGGCATCGTGTTGCAGCGGCCGCCCGGGCGGCGTGACAGCGGCATGCGCTTCGAAGCCAGGCAAGAATCGACTGGCACAGCATCACTCGATTGCATGGGGTTGAGGTCGGACACCGGGCGACGCCCGCGCCAGCGCCTGGCACGTCGCCGGCACCGGGCCGATGCCCATCCGCGCCGGATCGCCCCCCGCATGGCCCACCGCAACCAGCCGCGCCATCGGCGTCAGGCCCGGCCGCCGCACCGCCTCCGCCGTCGCCAGCACCACCGCCGCAGCGCCGTCGTTGACGCGCTGGCATTGCCGGCCGTCACGGTGCCGTCCTTCTGGAATACCGGCCGCAACGCCGCGATGTTTTCCATCGTCGTGTCGTGACGCCCATGTTCGTCGGTGTCGAACACCACCGTGCCGGTTTTCGCCCGCACCTCGATACCGAGAATTTGTTCCCTGAACCGCCCCTCGCCGCTCGCCCGGCTGGCGCGGCGGTGGCTCCCGAGTGCCAGCGCGTCCTGCTGCGCGCGCGTAATCCCGTGACTGGCAGCGAGGTTTTCCACCGTGATGCCCTTGGGAATGCGGTGGAACGGGTCGTTCAGCGCGCCGAGTATGGTGTCGATCACCGCGGTATTGCCCATCTTCTAGCCCCAGCGCGCCGCCGGCACGTGATAGGGCGCGCGCCTCACGCGCCACCGCGGCGGCCACGTCGGCTTTGCGCGCGGCCAGCACCACGCGGGCGCCGAATTCACCCAGTGCCTCGGCGATCTGCAACCCGAGCCCGCGTGAGCCACCAGTGATCAGCGCGACGCGCCCGGTGAGGTCGAACTGCCCGTGCAGCACGTTCATTGTCTTCTCCCCCGCGTCAGCCGACCACGTGGCTCGGCCTGTTGCAGCATCTGCGCGCCAGCGGCCAGCGGTTGGAGACGGTGCAGTGCGTCCCGATCGACGGCTCGGCCTGTCCGCGCATTTTGTTCGGGACCTTCGATGCCGAACACGGCGTGCGCATCCAGCACGGCTGGACTATGACCGAGATGTGCCAATCGGTACCGACAACACGCCGAAGGCGAGCAACGTGCCCCTCGCCCGCGAAGCGGCGATGCGGCTGCGGTTGAAGCAGGGCGCTGGACGGCGAGGGCTGGTTCATCACCGGCGACGTCGCCAGCATCCATGCCGACGGCTATACGGAAATCACTGACCGCAGCAAGGACGTCATCAAGTTAGGTGCTGAGGGGATCAGTTCCACTCAGTTGGAAAATATCGCCGTATCACACCCGAAATGGTGGTTGCCGGCTGCCGTGCTGGTGGTGGACGCACTGCCGCACACCGTCACCGGAAATTTGCAGAAGGTGGTGCTGCGCGGCGGCTTCCGGAACTATCTTGTCGAGACCGGCGTCACGGACAAAACGACAGCGCAACCCCCATCGCCGCCGCCGCCGGGACGGTAATGCACGCACCCATGATGCGGACATCCGCAACGTCGCGCAGTGCCGCTGCGGTCGTTGCCAGCGAGGCCGTGCGCAGTTCCAGTGCCGCCATCCACGCGCCACGTCCGTCGCATTCCGGCGCGGCCGTGCCGTAGCGGTGACGCAGCGCTGCCGGGGTCACCACCGCGACCTCAGCCAATCCAACGGCAAGACCATAGCCGTCGTCGCTGCGTGCCACCGCGCTGACGCCGAACAAGCGAGAAAACAGCACCGCCAGCACGTCCGGCTGTTCGGCGGCGATGACGGCGCGGGCAACGCCCAGCGCGCCGTTGGCATGACGGCGCCATTCATCGCGCCACACCAGGTCGCGGGTGGCATGGGCGCAAAAATACAGCCTGCCCGCCTCGGTCGTCTCGTTGGGCAGCCGCACCGTACGGAATGCCGCATCGCGCATTGTGCCGTCCACCAGCGCCACCGGCCGCGAGAACGATTGCGGGCTTTCGCAGCAAACACCGTCTTCCCGCAGCGCCGCGCAAAGCGCATCAGCATCCTCGGTGCCAAACACCAGCCCGTTCAGGCCCACCGGCCAACCCATCAGATCGCGCCGCCCCGCGCCACCCGCCGGCACTCCGATCAACTCAAGATAGTCGGTTGCGAAGGTGGCCAGATGATTGATGGAGCCGAGCGTGTGAAAGCCACGGGGTGTGAGGGTGAAGCCAAGGCGCCGGTAACACGCTTCCGCCTCGTCCATGCGCTCCTGCACATTGACGACGAAATGGTCGAACACCGGCACTGGCAGAGCCATCGTCTCCTCACGCCTCGCGGTCACGCAGCGCGCGATAGTACCCAGCCAGCACGTCAAAAGCCAGTTTCTTCGTCGTCTTGTCCTCCGCTATCAGCCCTTTGCGGTTCCAGCCGCGTTGGAACCGGGTCTGCCGCCGCTCGGTGCGGAAGTCGTACAGCAGCCAGGGACAAAAACCCTGCACGTAGGGCGCGCGGCCGACGACGTCGATCTGACGGCGATAGATCTCGGCCTGGCAGTCCTCGGTGAACAGTTCTTCCACCCCGCCGCGATGGCCGGCCAGCGCGTCGGCGCCAACCTCGCTGATCACCACCGGCTTGCCCGGGCGCGAGTTCGTCAGCAGACGTTCCAGTCCGGCAAAGTCGCCTTCGTACCAGCCGAAATATTCGTTCAGCCCGATCACGTCGAGGTGCCCGGCCAGTCGGTCGGCGATCTCGAATTTCTCCCGATTTATCAGGCAGGCCGCCGCCACCAACCGGGTCGGATCAGCGCGGCGCGCAGCTTCAGCCAGATCCACCATGAAACGATAGCGCGGGTCCGTGTCGGCGTTCTCGTTGCCGATACCCCAGGCGATAACGCTGGCACGGTTGGCATCGCGCGCAATCATTTCCAGCAACTGATTCTCGGCGTCCGCATAGGTTTCGGGATTGGCAAACTCGATTGCCCAGTAAACCGGAATCTCCGACCACAGCAGCACGCCCTGTTCATCGGCAATCTCGGCGACGCGCTCGTGGTGCGGGTAGTGCGCGAGGCGAAGAAAGTTCGCACCGAGTTCGCGCGCATGAGCAAAGCGACGCTGCAAATCGGCCTCGTCCGTACACTTGCCGCTCGCCGCGTCGTCCTCATGCACGCATACGCCGCGCAGAAACAGCGCGTGGCCGTTCAACAGAAGACGCTCGCCGTCGGCGCGAATCTCGCGAAAGCCAACGCGCTCGCGCACATGGTCGGCACCGAAGCGAAACACTATGTCGTAATGCCGCGGCGCTGCCGGCGACCAAAGGGCTGGCCGCGCTTCCACCATCGCCTCACCGCGCCCTGCCACCACCGGCACCGCATGGCGCAGGTCAAGCGCGGGGATCTCGACCTCGGCCACGCCGTCGACCGGTGCGGACAGCGAGAGCGCAAAACGAACGTGCGAGAAACTCCCTCCCGACACCAGCGCCGCCGTCGCGCCGCGAATGAACACCGTGGGCAGCACCAGCAGATCGACCTCGCGGTACAGCCCGCCGTAGTTGAACCAGTCGGTATGGAGCATCGGCACCCGGTCGGCACGGCGTCGGTTCTCCACCTGGATCATCAGGTGATTGGCCCCAGCGCGCAAAGCCGGCGTGAGGTCGGCGAAGAACGATGTCGAGCCGCCACGATGGGCGGCCACGAAGCACCCGTTCAAAAACACCCGCGCCTCGTAGTTGGCCGCGCCGACGCGCAGCACCAGCCGTTCTCCATGTAGCGCCTGTGGCCACGCGAAGGCGCGCGCGTACCACATGCTGCCCTCGAAATACTTCCATTCTGGCTTCAGCATATTCCAGCACGACGGCACTATTTCTTCTTCTGCCCCGCTTTCGTCGTAGTCACGCGGCACAGCCCATCTGGCCGGGTCGTCCGGCCCGAGTCGGTACCATTGCTGGCGCAGTCCCTCGTCGTACAGGTCCGGCGTGACGTGCCACGCGTCGGCGAGTGAAATGCGACGGCGCCCGCCCATGGCCACCATGTCCGCCGCGCCGACGCGCCCGGTGGAAAACACGTCCGCATAGAGTTCGTCGTGCAGATGGGCAAAAGGATCTTCGGTCATGCCCGCCTCCCGCGGTAACCGACGCCCACCATGTACCGGAACCGCCACTCCCGGAGCCCGGGCCACAGGATATCGGCGATCATGGCGATGGCGATCCACCGAAACCATGTCGAGAAAGTGTTAGAGATGCCTTGCGCTTCGGCGTAGCCACGGACCCAGCCATCCTGGTGGCGGATGCCCGTGCGTTCGTCGGCAAAGCCGCCGTCGTCGTTCTGGAACGCCAGCAACGCTTCCAGCTTGCCGCGCAACCAAGTATGGATCTCGTCGCGCCGGTAATCCATACGGTCTTGAGCGTGGACAAGAAGATCGACCAGATCGACATCGATGCAGGCGCTGTCTATTGCTGTGGAGCGCGACAGCACGTAATCGACGGCGCGGTCCTGGCCGGGCAGTGTCCGACCGGTGGCGTACCAGAGATGGAAGTTGTGCATGCTACCGGCAAAGGCGTGCAGCAGTCTCGTCGCGTCGGACAGTTGCCCGACCCCGAGAAATCCGGTTGTCGGTTCGCGGTGGTAGTCGTGCCAGTCGAACAGAATCGCAAGAGCCCGCTCGACGGCTTGTGGCTCCTCATGGCGAAGTCCCAACAGAAACGAGGACAAATTGACGACGTTGTTGCCTTCCTGCCACGGGTCGCGCAGGTCGCGGTCACCCAACCACGCCTTCAGTGTCACCGGATCGAGATAGGGTCTCGAAAATTCCAGGACCGGCTGATGCCCCTGGACAAGCGCCTGCCCCGCGCCAAGCGAATAATTGGTGACGTGCCAGTCGATGTAACGCCAAGTCTCGTCGTGGTCCGGCTTCTTGTAAACGTCCGCATCCCGCATACCGGGGACATGGAAGACGCCATCCGGCCGGCGAAACCCCAGCAGCCAGTCCACCACCGCCGCACGCTCGGCCGGCAGCGCGTCGAGCAGATCGCGGCACATCACCGCGTTGTAGGTCCCGGGCAGCAGCACCCCCGGCCAGGCCTGCACGTCATGTGCCGCGCTGATGCGCGACACCCCAGCGGGCGCGTGGGACGCCTGCATCGCCTCCAGCCAAGCCAGGCTGCGGACGCGTGCCGTGCCGATGCGATTGCGCAATTCGTCGTCGTGCGTACCCAGCCCTTTACTGCCCCTTCGGTCATGCCCTGCATCACTTGCGTTGCGCCACCAGGAACAGCAGGGCAACGGGAATCGTCGTTACCAACGCCAGCGCCATGATGCCCTGGAAATTGGTGCCCAATTCGCCGTTCACGTTCAGCAGCGCCACCGGTAGCGTCCAAGTGTCGGAATCGGTCGAGATCACCAGCACCGGGAACCACTGCGCCCAGTTCAGCAGGAACGTGATGATCGTCACCGTTGCCATCACGGGCCGTGCCATCGGCAGCACAACGCGGAACAGGATCGCCGCCTCCCCCGCCCCGTCGATCGTCGCTGCCTCGATCACCTCGGACGGAAGCGCGCGGAAGAGCTGCTCGAACAGGAAAAACTGTATCGGTCCGACCGCCAGGAACAGCACGATGCCGCTGTAGCCGCCGAGCAGACCGAGTTTATACACCACGATGTAAACCGGGATCACCAGCAACATGTATGGGTACATCATCGTCATCAGGAATCCGTAGCGCAGCAGCCGAAAAGCCAGCGCGCGCGGCCGCCGCGTCAGGGCGTAGGCGCCCAACGCCGTCGCCAGCACGGCCAGCATCGTCGATATCCCGGCGATCGCCAACGAGTTTACCATCGCGCGCAGCAGGCTCAGATCGCCCATCTGGAGAATGGAGGCAAGCCCCGACATGTCAAACCGCTCCGGCCAACACCGCAGCGGATCGCGCAACACGGCGGCAGTGGTGCGAAAACTGGAGACGAACATCCACAGATACGGATACAGGAAAAAGATGCTGGCCGCGGCGGCAACCGTATAGGTAAGTACCCGTTTCATACCCGCCCCCGTTCGCCGAGCGCACACACCCCTGTCGCCGCCAGCAGCACGATGGCGAACAGCACGGTGGCCATGGCGGTGGCCTCGCCGTAGCGTGCCTGGTCGAAGAACTGGTAGGCGTAGTAGCTGAGGAAGTTGGTCGCGCCACTTGGTCCGCCCTTGGTCATCACCACGACGACGGTGAAGGTTTTCAGAAACTGGATGAGGGCGTAGACGAGGTTGATGACGATTGCCGGACGCAACTCCGGCAGCACAACGTAGAAAAGTTTCTGCCACGGTCGCGCGCCGTCGATGTCGGCCGCCTCTTCCAGCGCGCGCTCGCACACAGCGAGGTTAGCGAGGAAGATGACGGCATAGAATCCGGCGTGGAGCCAGAGTTCGGCAATAAGCACGGCCAGCATCGCAGTTGCGGGAGACGCGACGCCGCCAAACGCGGGCATTCCGACGAGATGGAGAAAAGCGGTCAGTGCGCCGAAACTCTGGTCATACAGCCAGCGCCAGACCACGTAACCGGCGACGTCAGGCGTCACAACGGGCAAAAACATGGCAAGTTTGAAAAAGCTGCGTCCGCGCGCCAGCAGCGGAGAGTCCAACAGCAGCGCGTAGGCCAGCGCCACGCCCAGATTCGCGACGACCGCCAGCGCCGCATAGACCAGCGTCAGCCGGAGGCTCGAGAAGAACAGCGGATCGCGCAGGATGGCAGCGTAGTTGGCGAAGCCGACATAGATCGGCACTGGCTTCAGCGCGGTGGCCGAAGCAGTGAACGAGGTCATCACCGACAGTACGATCGGCCAGAGACCAAAGACGATGGTCAGCGCGGCGAAGGGGGTGGCAAACAGGTAGAAAACGGTTTCGCGGCGCCATGCTCGGAGAAGCTGTGACCCCTCCCCCCATCCCCCTTCTCCAAGGGGTGGGGGAGAAGCAAGCGTCGCGCTGGCCACGGCCTGCACTCAGTCCTTCTTTTCCGCCAGTTGTTTGGTCAGCACGCGCATTTCCTGCGCCGTGGTGGCGATGAACGCCTTCCAGTCCGCCGGCGGCCTGGCGATTGCTTCCAGCAGCTTGCGGTGATAGGCCGCCTCGAGTTGCGGATAGAACGGATGAACGCTTTCGGGGAAGTCATAGGCATACAGAGCCCATGTCGGCCTGGCGAAAGCCTGCTGACGCGGCACAAGCCGGTCACGTCGAGGTCCTTACGCACCGCCGCCCCCATGATCGCCAGTGATGCCTGCTGCGCGGGCTGCGTCAGCATGAAGCTGGCGAACGAAATGGCCAGATCCTTGTGCAGCGAATTTTCCGGCACCGCCACGCCGCGCATGCCGCCGATCACCACGCCGTTCCGCTTGTCGGGGAAGAATTTCGGCCACGCCCCGACGACGAAGTCGCCGTTCAGCGCCTGCGTGTCCCATTTGGCAACATCCCAGTCACCGACACGGCACATGCCGGCCTTGCCGCCCTCGATCACCTGATACATCTCGCCGAACGAATAGTTGATCGTGTCCGGCGAAACAAAATGGTACGTGGTGTAGATCTTGAGGAACTCCTCCAGCACGCGGGCGTGTTGCGACTCGTCCACCATGATGGTCCCTTGCGGGTCGATCAGCGTGTTGCGCAGCCCGGCGCCGAAGATGAACAGGTCGAGAATGTGGATGAGGTCGCGCGGCTGGGTGGCCTCCAGCCCGAATGCGAACACCTTCGATCCCGGATCGCCGTCCGGGTGGCCATCGCGGAATTTCTGCGCCACCCGCATGGTGTCTTCCCAGGTCACCGGGAAGCTCTCGCCAACGCGGTCGAGCCAGGACATGCGCACGCCGAAGGCTATCTACACGCGCTGGATGGGCAGGATGATCATACGTCCATCGTAGGTGGCCACGCGCAGATCGTCCTCGGACAGGAAGCCCTTGTCCGCAATGCCGGCCAGCACGCCCTTCAGGTCCATCACCTTGCCGGTCTGCGCGGCGATGCGGATCACCCGCTCGTAGTTGTTGAAGATCAGATCGGGCGCGATGTCGGTGTTGACCGCGCCGACCACCCGGCCGAACCACTGGTCGGTGGGGTAGCTGGTGGCGCGCAGGGTGACCCCCGGGTGGGTCTTGGCGAAATCCGTGGCCATGGCCGCGAACCATTTGGTTCCGTTATCGCCAAGATCGTGCCAGACCGTGAGCTGCTGCGCGGCCTCACCGCGCGCCGCCAGGGGCGCGGCCAGCAGGCCCGCCAGCAAGCCCCGCCGAGGCAACGATGACATCCGCATTGCTTGTTTCCTCCGGTTCCCTGCGCTATGAGGGTAAACGTTTACCCTGGACATCCCAGCGCAGGAACTCCAGTCATCGCAAGCAGAACGAGTAACCCCGGCACTGTCTCGATCGCCACCGTCGCCGCGCGGGCCGGCGTGTCCATCGCCACCGTCTCGCGCGTCGTCAACGGCATCGCCAACAAGGCGAGCACGGACACCGCCGCGCGCGTATGGGCGGCGGTGCGGGCGCTCGGCTACCGGCCTGTCTCGGTCGGCCGCGCGCTGCGCCACCGGCAGAGCCGCCTGGTGGCGCTGATTGCCGCCAACCTGGCCAACCCCGCCATGGCCGCCATCGCCGCCTCCGCCGAAGCCGCCTTGCGCGCCGAAGGCCTGGTCATGGTGCTGTGCGACAGCCACGACCGCCCGGACCTGCAGGACGAGTACCTGCTGGAAATGCGTGCCCAGCTCGCCCGCGCCACCGTGCTGCTCGGTGCCGTCGCTAGGAGCCTGTCCGAGAATTCGC
>PLTJ01000242.1 GCA_003164455.1 Acetobacteraceae bacterium | reverse complement strand
GCGCCAGCAGCGACACCGTGTTGGCGGAGTAGCCCACCGCGTTCAGCACGATGAAGGTGCTGATCAGGCTGACCGGCACGGCGATGGTGGGGATCAGGGTCGCGCGCAGGCTGCCGAGGAACAGGAACACCACCGCGACCACCAGCACGAAGGCCTCGAGCAGGGTCTTTTGCACTTCCTGCATGGTGGCGGTGACGAAGGTGGTGGCGTCGTAGGTCACCCGCCATTGGACGTCGTCGGGGATCTGGTCGGCCAGCCCCTTCAGGGTCGCGCGCACCGCCTTCAGGGTCGCGATCGCATTCGCGCCGGGCGCCTGGTAGATGCCGATCGCCGCCGCCGGCGCGCCGTCCAGGTGCGTCTCGACGTCCATATTGGCGGCGCCCAGTTCGATCCGGGCGACATCGCGGAGCTGCAGCACGGAGCCGTCGGGGTTGGTGCGCAGCACGATGGCGCCGAATTCCTCCGGCGTGGCCAGCCGACCCTTCGCCTCGATGTTGAGCTGAAGCTGCTGGTCGTTGCTGATCGGCCGGGCGCCGATGCGGCCAACGGCGGCCTGCGCGTTCTGCGCCTGGATGGCGGAGATCACGTCCGACACGGCGAGCCCGAGCCCGGTCAGCCGGTCGGTCTGCACCCACACCCGCATGGCGTAGTCCTGCGGGCCGAACAGGCTGGCCTGGCCGACGCCGGGCGTGCTCTTGACCGCGTCCAGCACGGTGATGGTGACGAAGTTGCTGAGGAACAGCGAGTCGTGCGTGTGTTTGGGCGCGGTGAAGGCGATCATGCCCAGCAGCGCCGCCGACTTTTTCTGCACGGTCACGCCCTGCTGGCGCACATCCGACGGCAGCTTGGACAGCGCCGCCTGCACCCGGTTGTTGACGTTGACGGTGTCGATGTCCGGGTCGGTGCCGAGCTCGAAGGACAGCGTCAGCGTGTAGCTGCCGTCGTTGCCGCTGACGCTCTTCATGTACATCATCTTGTCGACGCCGACGATCTGCGCCTCGATGGGCTGCGCGACCGTGGCCTCCAGCACGGCGGCGGAAGCGCCGGGGTAGTACGTGCTGACCGTGACCTGGGGCGGCACGATGTCCGGGTATTGCGCCACCGGGATGGTCAACAGCGACAGCAGCCCGGCGATCGTCATGACAATCGCGATCACCGCCGCGAAGCGCGGCCGATCGACGAACAGCGCCGAGATCATGGTTCAGATCCCCTTGGCGGGGGAGGCCAGTACCGGCGCACCGACGCGTAGCGACATCAGGCCCTCGACCACCACCTGCTCGCCGTCGGCCAGCCCCTGTTCGACAACGACGTCGCGGCCGACGTCCGCGCCGGTCTTCAGCCGGCGGATGGCGGCATGGCCGTCGACGACGACGAAAACATAAAGGCCCTGCTGGTCGGTCAGCAGGGCGGCCTGCGGCACCAGCACGGCCTGCTCGGGTTCGGTGCCCTCGACGCGCACCCGCACGAACTGGCCGTCGATCAGCTCGCCCTTGGGGTTGGGCACCTGCGCGCGCACCATCATCGTGTCGGTGCCGCGATCGACGCTGACGTCGAGGAAATCGATGTGGCCGACCTGGTCGTAGGCCGAGCCATCGGCGAAATGCAGCCGCACCACCAGGCTGGCGGCGGTGGCGGCGCGGGCGCCCTCGCGGCGGATTTGCAGTAGATCGCGCTCGCTGACCGGGAAGGTGAGGTAGATCGGGTCCGGGCTGACGATGGTGGCCAGCGCGCCGGACTGCGGGCTGACCACGTTGCCCTTGGTCACCGCGGTGCGGCCGATTCTGCCGGAGATCGGCGCGGTGATGGTGGTGTAGTCCAGGTTGATCGTGGCCATGCGCAGGTCGGCATCGGCGATGATCACGGCGCCCTGGGCGGACTGCTGGGCGGCCTGCCGGTCATCGCGCGTCGACACCGAACCGGCACTGGACCGCAGCAATTCCTGGGCCCGCTGGAGCTGGCCGGTCGCGTTGGCGAGCTGGCCCTGGGCCTGCAGCAGGGCGCCGCGCGCCTGCAACTGGGCGGCGACGAAGGGTGCCGATTCCAGGTGGAACAGCGTGTCGCCTTCCTTGACGAGGCCGCCTTCCTTGAAATCGACGGATTCCAGGAAGCCGGTCACCCGTGCCCGCAGATCCACCTTCTGCATGGCTTCCACCCGGCCGACGAAATCGGAGCCCGGGTTGACCGGATGGCGGGAGACGGTGACGACCCCGACGGGTAACGCCTGGGGAGCGGGCTGGGCCAGGGCGGCCGCTGGAAGCAGCAGGATCAGGGCCAGGGCGATGCGACGCATGACGGGTCCTTTCGCCGGATTGTGGTCGTATCGCTACCGGTTCAGCGGCGCGGAATCAATCCGCCACGAGGGTCCGCTCAGCCGTGCCACCACTTGCCGCCGAGCACGATCCCGCGACAAGCGAGTTTTTCGCCGGATTCGATCGTCTCGCCGACCACGTCCGTCAAGGTGAAGCGCCCGACTTCGAGGCTCAGCACGGTGGCATCCCCCAGCAGGCCCGGCTTCAGCGTGCCGCGGTCCTCGCACCGCACCGCGCGGGCGGCGTTGATGGTGCTCATCCGCACCACCTCGTTGAGCGGCACGCCCAGCCCGAGGAATTTCGACAGCGTCATCAACAGGTCATGGGCCGGGCCGCCGATGCTGGTCAGGTGCACGTCCGAACTGATCACGTCGGGCGGAAAGCCGCATTGCAGCATCTGCCGGGCGGTGGCGAAGCCGAAGCTGCCGCGGCCATGGCCGATGTCGAAGATCACGCCGCGCGCGCGCGCCGCCAGCACGTCCGCCTCCACCCCGCCGTCGGCCGCCGCCGGCGCGTTGGGGAAGGGGCGGAAGCAGTGCGTCAGGATGTCGCCGCGGCGCAGCAGGGCCAGCACGTCGGCGCGCGACGGCGGCGGCGCGTCGAGGTGGGTCATCAGCGGCAGCCCGGCGTGCTCGGCCACTTCCAGCGCGATCCGCACCGGCAGCGCCCCGAGCGCGCCCGAGGTGTGGGCGCCGACGCGCACCTTGATGCCCACCACCAAGCCGGCCTGCTCCCTGGCCACCCGCAGGCACACCTGCGGGTTCAACAGGTGCAGGTCGGTGCACTCGCCGACGCTGACATCCCAATGGAAGCCGAAAATGCCGGCGAACGAGATGTTCAGGAACGGCAGGATGCGCACTTCCGACCGCTCGATGACGTGGCGGCGGAAGCCGTGGATGGTACCCGGACCGGCCGAGCCGGCGTCGATCAGGGTCGTGCAGCCCGAGGATTTCGCGTAGGCGTCCGGATCGACGCCGAGCGAGGTGCCCCCCCAATAGACGTGCGTATGCAGGTCGATCAGCCCCGGCGTGACGATGCAGCCGGCGACGTCGCGGCTTACGGCCGCCGCGCCGAGGCCGGTTCCGAGGGCGGCCACGCGGCCGTCGGCGAAGGCCACGTCCAGCACCGCGTCGATGCCCTGCGCGGGGTCCACCACCCGCCCGCCCCTCAACACCAGATCGAACATCCGCTTCAACCGTTGCCACCCGACCGGCAGGATGGTCCGGCCGGCGGAAGATTTCCGCAACCCCTTCCCGAATGGCACCGGCGCGGATCATGATGCGGGCGACGATAATCCAGGAGCAGGTACAGATGACCCAAGCCGGTGAGGCCACTGGGGGAACGAACTCACGCATCGTTGCGGCCTACCGCCAGCGCACCCCGCGCTCGGGCGCCCTGGCGGCCGAGGCCGCAACCCTTTTCCCGAGTGGCATCACCCACGATGCCCGCCATCTCGACCCGTACGGCATCTACATCGCGCGCGCCGCCGGCCCGCACAAATGGGACGTCGACGGCAACCGCATCATCGATTACTTCGGCGGCCACGGTGCGCTGATCCTGGGCCACTGCCATCCCAAGGTGACCGAAGCGGTGGCCGCGGCGCTGGCCGAGGGCTCGCAGTTCGGCGCCAACCACCCGCGCGAGATCGCCTGGGCGCGCGCCATCCAGCGCCTGGTGCCTTCGGCCGAGCGGGTGCGCTTCACCGCGTCGGGCACCGAGGCAACGCTGTTGGCGGTGCGGCTGGCGCGGGCCTTCACCGGGCGCGACACGCTGCTGCGCTTCAAGGGGCATTTCCACGGCTGGCACGACCACATGGCGCACGGCTACGCCAACCACTTCGACGGCACGCCGACGCCCGGCGTGCTGGCGGGGGTGGCGGAGAAGTCCATTCTCGTCCCCCCCGGCGATCTCGACGCGGTGGCTGCCGCCCTGCGCGACAACCGCGACATCGGCGCCATCATTCTGGAGCCCACCGGCTCGAGCTTCGGCCAGGTGCCGCTGGAGGGCGAGTTCCTGCACGGCCTGCGCCGGCTGACCGAGCAGGCCGGCGCACTGCTGATTTTCGACGAGGTGGTGACCGGTTTTCGGGTTTCGCGGGGTGGAGCGCAGGCGGCGTTCGGCATCCGCCCGGACCTTTCCACCTTTGCCAAGATCCTCGCCGGCGGCCTGCCGGGGGCGGCGGTGGTGGGGCGCAAGGACATTCTCGATCTGCTCGACTTCGAGGCGACGGCCGCGGCGGGGCGGGAGAAGGTCGGCCATCAGGGCACGTTCAACGCCAACCCGGTTTCGGCCGCGGCCGGGATCGCCTGTCTGACCGAGCTGGCCGAGACCGACGCCAACGACATTGCCGCCGCCCGGGCCGAGGCGCTGCGGGCGGGGCTGAACGAGATGCTGGCGCAGGAGGCGCTGCCCTGGGCGGCCTATGGCACCAGTTCGGTTTTTCATCTTTTCACCAACCCGGCCCGGCGCACCGATATCCACCCCGACCGCTTCGATCCCCATATGTGTAGCCTCGAGGAGCTGAAGGGGGCGGACAAGCACCTGGTCGGCCGCATGCGGCTGGCCTTGCTGATCAACGGGGTGGACTCCAACCCGCGGCTGGGCGGCTTCACCTCCGCCACCCACACCGACACCGATGTGGCGGACACGGTGGCCGCCTACCGCGCGGCGATTGCCATGCTGCGGGCGGAGAACGAGCTGCCGGCCTGACAGGACGGGGCATGGCCATGACCGACGAGGACCTGGGCTTCCTGCCGGCGTGCGAAGCGGCGGCCCTGATCCGCGCCAAGGCCCTCTCGCCGGTCGAGCTTGTTTCGGCGGTGATCCGGCACATCGAGCGCTGCGAGCCGCGCGTGAACGCGTTTGCCCACTTCGCCCCCGAGCAGGCCCTGCAAGCGGCCCGGGGGGCGGAGGCGGCGGTCATGCGGGGCGGCCCGCTCGGGCCGCTGCACGGGCTGACCGCGACGATCAAGGACCTGTGCTGGACCAAGGATTTCCCCACCCAGTTCGGCTCGAGGATTTTCGCCGGCAACCGCACGCCCACGGACAACCCGACGGCGGCGCGGCTGAAGGCAGCCGGCGCCATCCTGCTGGGCAAGACCACCACCTCGGAGTTCGGCTGGACCGGGGTCTCGCGCAGCCCGCTCACCGGCATCACCCACAACCCGTGGCAATACGGCTACAACGCCGGGGCCTCCTCGGCCGGGGCGGCGGCGGGGGCGGCGGCCGGATATGGCGCCCTGCACCAGGGTACCGACGGTGCCGGTTCGATCCGCATGCCGGCGCATTTCTGCGGCGTTTTCGGAATGAAACCGAGCTTCGGGCGGGTGCCGTATGCCCCGGTCGGCGCCGGCGACTACACCTCGCACATGGGGCCGATCAGCCGCACCGTCGCCGATTCGGCGCTGATGCTGGAAGTGATGGCGGGGCCGCACCCGCTCGACCACACCACGCTGGAGGCCTGGCCGGCACCCTATCTGCGGCGCCTGCACGAAGGCATCGCCGGCCGGCGGATCGCCTACAGCGCCGATCTCGGCCATGCCCGGGTCGATCCCGAGGTGGCCGAACTGGTGCGCGCCGCCGCCGGGCGTTTCGCCGTGACCACCGATGCGCCGCTGGCGGAAGTGACGCCGCCCTGGGGTCCGGCCGGTCCGGAGCTGGCGCGCAAATTCTGGTCGGCGCACGAGACCCGGCTGACCCGCCACTTTCCGCGATGGGAGGCGGAAATGGACCCGGGCCTGGTCGCCTGCATCCGCGCCGGCAACGCGATTTCCATCTCCGACTACCAGGACCTGCGCGAACGGAAATACGCCTACGTCGCGCAGATCCATGCCTGGTTCGAGGACTGGGATTTTCTCATCACCCCCACCGTGTCGGTCGCCGCTTTCCCGGCGGACCGGCTGATGCCGGAGCACTGGCCACAGCACCCCTGGGACTGGATGAGCTGGGCCGAGTTCTCGCACCCGTTCAACATGTCCTGGAACCCGGCGGCGACGGTTCCCTGCGGCTTCACCCGCGCCGGCCTGCCGGTCGGGTTGCAGATCGTCGGCCGGCGGTTCGACGACCTCGGCGTGCTGCAGGCCTCGGCGGCCTTCGAGCAGGCGCTGCCCTGGGCGGACAAACGGCCACCGTTGGCGGGGTGAGACGGCACGCAATGCTGGGCATGAGCACCAATAATTAATATACGGTTGGTTCATGGAATCGTCCTTCATGCCCGAGTCGTTTCCTCTTCGGCCCAGGGGGCCGCCGCACGCTGTCCGCGGCTGGCCCGGAGCACGGAATGAACGGCCGCGGCGGTCGGTGAGCGGGTAATCCAGGGGAACGGCGGTATGGCACCGAAGTTTCGCTTTCTGGCTGGCCGCGACATCGGCCTGCTGCGCAACCCGGCGTTCTCCAACACCGCGGGGGCGTTGTTCGCGCTCGATGTGCTGCTCAGTGCGCCGGCCTGGACGTTGGCGGCGCTGCGGGTGGAGCCGGGGCCCCACGTCAGCGGCCAGGCCGGCTACCTGGTTTGCGCTCTGGCCGCGTTCCCGTGCTGGCTGCTGTTCCTGTACGCGCTCGGCCTCTATCGGCGCGACGCCATGCTGGAGCTGCGCCGCTCGATCGCGCGCACGCCGCTGGCGGGGGGGCTGGCCGGGATCGCGGCCTGGGCGGTGGCGGCGGCGATCTGTTTCGCCTTCAACATTCCCCGCCCGCCCGGAGCCGCCTGGCAGGCCGCCCTGTTCGCCGTCTCGGTCGTCTGCTTCGTGGTCTGCGCCACCGTCGCAAGGCTTGGCTTCGCGGTGCTGGTCGAGGCCGGCGCCTTCCATCGCCGTCTGCTGGTGGTCGGAGCCGGCTATCGCGCGCATGACCTGATCGGCCACATCCGCGCCGAGAGCAGCAGCTTCCAGGACGAGATGATCTTCGTGCACCACCCCATGCTCGGCGAACGCCTGAACCTGTGGGAGGGCACGCCCGGCTGTACCGTCGTGGATGCACCGACGTTCGACATCCTGCACATCGCGCTCCAGTACGACGTCCATCAGATCGTCATCGCGCCGGACGAGCGCCGCGGCATGCCGCTGGAGAACCTGCTGGAGTGCAAGAAGGCGGGCTTCCCGATCGTGGAGTATCTCAGCTTCATCGAGCGCGAGACGCGGCGCATCGACCTGGCCCGCCTCGAGCTGGGCTGGGTGCTGTATTCCGACGGATTCACCTTCGGCCTGCTTGACCGGATGGTGAAGCGCGTGATCGATCTGGTGACCAGCCTGGTCATTCTTGTGCTGACCGCGCCATTCATAGTGCTGGCCATGCTGGCGATCCGGCTGGAGGGGCGGGGACCGTTGCTGTACCGCCAGGAGCGGGTGACCCGCGACGGCCGGGTGTTCAACATCCTCAAGCTGCGCACCATGCAGGTCGATGCCGAGACCAGCGGGGCGGTGTGGGCCGATGTCAACGATGCGCGGGTGACCCGGGTGGGGCGGGTACTCAGGCGGTCGCGCATCGACGAACTGCCGCAACTGTTCAACGTGGTGCGCGGCGACATGTCGATCGTCGGCCCGCGCCCCGAGCGGCCGGTGTTCGTGGCCGACCTCGCCCGCGAGATCCCCCTGTACAACGAACGCCATATGGTGAAGGCCGGGCTGACCGGCTGGGCGCAGGTGAACTATCCGTACGGTGCCTCGGTGGAGGACGCCCGGCGCAAGCTCAGCTACGATCTGTACTACGTGAAGAATTTTTCCGTTCTTCTCGATATTCTTATTCTTGCCCAGACCATCCGGGTTGTGTTCTGGCCGAGCGGGGTGCGGTAGCACGGCAATCGCTTGCGGCGGCAAACGCCAGGAATGAACCATGAAAATCACGAGTGTCCACGCCCACGTTCTCGAGGCCGCGCTGTCCCAGCCCTTCGCCAATTCCCTGGCCTGGAAAGACACCCGCACCGCCCTGATCGTCGAGATCGAAACCGATGACGGCCTGACCGGCTGGGGCGAAAGCTACGGGCCGGCCAGGATGATCGCCGCCGCCGTCAAGGCCATCGCGCCATCGCTCATCGGCCGGGACCCGCTGTCCACCGAGCTTCTGTGGCAGGAGATCTATTCGGGGCAACGCGGCCATGGCCGCAAGGGTGTCGTCATCGACGCCCTGAGCGGCATCGACATCGCGCTCTGGGACATCAAGGGCAAGCACTTCGGGCTGCCGGCCTACCGACTCATGGGCGGACCCTTGCGCACGACGGTGCAGGCCTACGCGACCGGCCTGTACCGGTTCAAGTCGGGCGATCCGGTCGCATACCTGGCCGACGAGGCGGCGGGCTATGTCGCCGAGGGGTTCAAGGCGATCAAGCTCAAGATCGGCTTCGGCATCGAGGCGGACGTGCGCGCCACCCGGGCGGTGCGGCGGGCGATCGGCGACGACGTCACCCTGATGGTGGATGCGAACCAGGCCTACGACGCCGTCGCGGCAATCCGGCTGGGCCACATGATCGAGGAATACGATATCGGTTGGTTCGAGGAGCCGGTGGTGCCGGAGGACCTGGCCGGCTATCTCGCGGTGAAGGCGGCGCTGACGATCCCGGTCGCCGGCGGCGAATGCGAATTCACCCGCTTCGGTTTCCGCGACCTGCTGGTCGCCCACGCGCTGGACATCGTGCAACCCGATGTCTGCGGTGCCGGCGGGCTGACCGAGTGCAAGAAGATCGCCGACATGGCGCTCGCCTTCGGGGTGCGCTGCAACCCGCACATCTGGGGAACCGGCATCGCCATGGCGGCTTCCCTGCAACTGCTCGCCGTGCTGGCGCCGCATACGCCGCCCGCGCTCACCGTCGCCGAGCCGATGCTGGAGTTCGACCGCACCGAGCATCCGATCCGCCGGGCCGTGTTGACCCAGCCGATCGAGCATGCCGGGGGGTTCGTCCGGGTGCCGGACGGCCCGGGGCTCGGCATCGAAGTCGATCGCGGCGCGCTCGCCCGGTTCGCCGCGCAGTGAGCGCCGGTGCGGCGGGAAAGCCTGCCCCGCGATGTCCATGGATGCGGCGCGGACGAAAGAGGTTTATTCAGTATTGCTTGGTTTTCTACCCGGTCCAGGAACGAGAAAAGGAAATGCCATCATGTCGCTGACACGGCGCGGTGTTTTGTACGGTTCGCTCGGAGTGGCGGCGGCCGGACTGTCGGCCGGACGGGCGCGGGCGGCGGGCGAGCCGATCCGCCTGGGCTGGCTGACCGCGCTCACCGGGCCGAATTCGGCCCCGGGCATCGGTTTCAACCGCGCCGTCGTCTATGCCGCGGAAAAGATCAACGCCGCCGGCGGCGTCAACGGCCGGCTGATCGAGGTGATCACCCGCGACACCCAGGGCGACCCCGCGAAGGCGGTGAACGCGGCCGTCGAAATGGCCTCCAACGTCAAGGTACATGCCGTTTTCGGCCCCACCAACTCGGGTGAATCGCTGGCCACTACGCCGATCTTCGCCCGCTTCAAGGTGCCCAGCCTGCAGGTCGTCCAGTTGGATAACCTGATCGATCCGGAGAAGTACCCGAACGCCTTCCGCTTCGCCCCCAACAATTCGCAGTGGGACGACGCCAACCGCCACTACATCCTCGACATCCTGAAGGCGAAGAAGATCGCGGTGATCGGCGACAACACGGGCTACGGCACCACCGCGGTCGGCGTTTCGGTCGCCAATTTCAAGAAGGCCGGCGCCGAGGTCGTCTATGACGCGGTGATCGATGCCAACGCCCAGGACACCACGCCCAACCTGCTGCGCGCACGCAGCGCGGGGGCGGATGTGGTCGCGGTCTGGAGCGACAGCACCGGGCTGAATGCCCGGATGATGAACGCGCGCGGGCAGATCGGCTGGGACGTCGCCTTCTGCGGCCATCCGGCATTGGGATCGGGCGATGTTGCCCGGCTGCTCGAGAAGCCCGCCTACTGGGAGAAGGTCTACCTGGTCGGCTACCGGTCCTGCACGTTCGACGCCAACGGCAAGTTGCCGGCGCGGACGCAGGCGTTCATCGACGAGGTGAAGGGTAAGATCCAGTTGAACGACACCACGCTCTATTGGATCGTGGCCGCGATCGATGGCGTCAATCTGGTTGCCGATGCCGTTGCCAAGAGCGGATCGAGCGATTCGGAGGCGATCATCGGCGCCTGGAACAAGCTGACGAAGTGGCCGGGGCTGTTCGGCGACATCACCTTCACGCCGCAGCAGCACAACGGCTATCCGACCGACGAGGTGGTCATGTCGCTGGCCAACTCGGCGCACGACGGCGCCTTCACGCTGGCGCCCGGCTACGCCTGATGCGCCGGCCACGCCTGATGCGATTGTGAAACCTCTCCGGGATGCCCATCCGGGGCATCCCGGTTGTCCCCTGTCCAAGAACAAGAATACGCCCCAGGAAACTCCATCATGTCCGTGACACGTCGTGCTGTTCTTTACGGTTCGCTCGGCACGGCCGCGGCCGGCCTGTCCACCCGGCGGGCGGCGGCGGCGCCCGAGCCGATCCGTTTCGGCTGGCTGACTGCCCTCACCGGGCCAAGTTCGGCTGCCGGAATCGGCTTCAACCGCGGTGTCGTCTATGCCGCGGAAAAGATCAACGCCGCCGGCGGCGTCAACGGCCGGATGATCGAGGTGGTCACCCGTGACACCCAGGGCGACCCAGCGAAGGCGGTGAACGCCGCCGTCGAACTGGCGTCCAACATCAAGGTGCATGCCTGCCTGGGCCCCACCAACTCCGGCGAATCGCTGGCTACCACGCCGATCCTTGCCCGTTTCAAGGTGCCCAGCCTGCAGTTTCCCCAGTTGGATACCCTGATCGACCCGGTGAAATATCCGAACGCGTTTCGCCTGACGCCCACCAATTCGCAATGGGACGATGCCACCCGCCACTACTGCATCGAGATCCTGAAGGCGAAGAAGGTCGCGGTGATCGGCGACAACACGGGCTACGGCACCACGGCGACCGCCGTCTCGGTCACCAATTTCAAGCAGGCCGGCATCGACGTCGTCTACGACGCGGTGCTCGACGCCAACGCCCAGGACACGACGCCCAATATCCTGCGTGCGCAGAGCGCGGGCGCGGAGGTGGTCGTGGTGTGGAGCGACAGCACCGGGCTGAATGCCCGCATGATGAACGCGCGCGGGCGGATCGGCTGGGATGTGTCGTTCTGCGGCCATCCGGCCATGGGATCGGGCGATGTCGCCCATCTGCTCGAGAAGCCGGCATACTGGGACAAGGTCTACATGACCGGTTTCCGCTCCTGCAGCTTCGACGCCAGCGGCAAGTTGCCGCCGCGCTCGCAGGCGTTCGTCGACGAGGTGAAGGGCAAGGTCCAGCTGTCGGACACCGTCCTCTATTGGGTGCTGGCCGCGAACGATGCCGTCCAACTGGTTGCCGAGACCGTCGCCAGGACCGGATCGAGCGATTCGGAGGCGATCATCGGCTACTGGAACAAGCTGACGAAGTGGCCAGGCGTCTACGGCGACTACACGTTCACGCCGACGAGCCACAACGGCTATCCGACCGACGAAGTGGTCATGTCGGCTGCCAACTCGGAACGCGACGGCGCGTTCGCGCTGGCGCCCGGCTACGCCTGATCGATCGGGACGCGCGGTTTGGCGATCGGCGCCGCGCGCCTTGATCTGTATCAATGCCGATGTACCAGGCAGTTGCGAAAAGCGAGTGCGGTGAGGAAAGCGCCAGCATCGGGAAGGGAGCGTAGCGTCGTTTCCGGATCATGGTTGGTGCGTGAGGTCTGTTGCTGAACCCGTCGAGGGGGCGTCGCGGGAAGGCTTGGTGCGCTGCGTTGACGGAAGAGTTACGATCGAAAGAATTTCAGTCGCCAAGCCCTGGTTTACGACCCGGTCTAGGAACAAGAAGAAGGAAACGCCACCATGTCTGTGACACGTCGCGGTGTTCTTTACGGTTCGCTCGGAGCGGCTGCGGCCGGACTGTCCGCCCGGCAGGCGGCGGCGGCGGGTGAGCCGATTCGTTTCGGCTGGCTGACGGCTCTGACCGGGGCGAATTCGGCGCCCGGGCTCGGCTACGACCGTTCCATCCGGTACACGGTCAACAAGATCAACGCCGCCGGCGGCATCAACGGCCGCAAGATCGAACTGATCACCCGCGACAGCCAGGGCGATCCCGCGAAGGCGGTGAACGCCGCCATGGAAATGGCTTCCAACCTGAAGGTGCATGCCGTCTTCGGCCCCGTCAATTCCGGCGAAGCGCTGGCCACAACGCCAATCTTCACGCGCTTCAAGATCCCCAGCCTGGGCATCTGCGTGGTCAACAGCCTGATCGACCCGGTGAAGTTCCCGAACGCCTTCCGTCTCTCCCCCGACAATTCGCAGTGGGACGATGCCGTTCGCCACTACCTCCTCGACATCCTGAAGGCGAAGAAGGTCGCGGTGATCGGCGACAACACCGGCTTCGGCACGATGGCGACGGCTCTCGCGGTCGAGAATTTCAAGAAGGCTGGCGCCGAGGTCGTCTACGACGCGGTGATCGAAGCCAATGCCCAGGACGTGTCGCCGAATCTGATTCGGGCTCGCAGCGCCGGCGCGGAAGCGATCGCCTGCTGGAGCGACTCTACCGGCCTGGACGCCCGCTTGATGAACGCGCGTGGGCAGATCGGCTGGGACGTCGTCATGGCGGGCCATCCCGCCCTGGGTTCGGGCGACGTGGCGCATCTGCTCGAGAAGCCGGAGTACTGGAACAAGGTGTATACTGTCGGCTACCGCTCGTGCAGCTTCGACGCCGCCGGCAAGCTGCCGCCGCGCCAGGCGGCCTACATCGAGGAAGTGCGTGGCAAGTTCGAGTTGCAGGACACCTTGCTGTGGTGGGTGCTGGCGGGCGTCGATGCCGTGACCCTGGTTGCCGAAGCGGTCCAGAAGACCGGGTCGAGCGATTCCGACAAGATCATCGGCTACTGGAACAGCCAGAAGAAATGGCCCGGCCTTTACGGCGACTACGCGTTCTCGCCGCAGGAGCACAACGGCTATCCGACTAACGATATCGTCATGTCGGCCGCCAACACGAGCCGGGACGGCGCCCTCAATATCGCTCCCGGCTACGCCTCCTGATGATTGAATCGATTATCTCCTATGGTCTGGCGATGGGCGCGGCGTACGCGCTCATCGCCGTGGCCTACAACGTGATGTTCAGCACCTCGCGGGTGTTCAGCTTTACCGCGGGCGCGCTCGGCATGCTGGGGGGCGTGTGCGGCGCCCTGTTCATCGACCGCCTCGGCCTGCCCGGCGTGGTCGGACTGCTCGCCACTCTGGCCTTCTGCGCGGTAGTGGGCGTCGTCACCGAGTTCGTTGCCGTGCGGCCGGTGTTGCGCAGCCTGGACCAGCACCTCTACGTGCTCTCGACGCTGGCGCTGTGCCTGATGATCCAGCAATTCACGGCCATCGAATGGAGCACCGTGCCGCAGCCGTTCCCCCAGCTCATTCCCGTCGATCTGTTGGGAATCCGCGAACGGTTCTGGATGCCGGTCGTCGCCTGTGTGCTCGTTGTCGGGGGGCTGGAGTTGCTCTACCGGCACAGCATGATCGGGCGGGCTTTCCTCGCCATTGCCGAGGATAATTTCGCCGCCCGCGCGCTCGGGTTGCCGGAACGCGGGCTGCGGGTTGCGAGCTACGCGTTGGCCGGCGCGATCGGCGGGCTGGCCGGGTTCGCCAGCGGCGGCATCATGCTCGCCTTCTTCGCCAACGTCTCGCCGTTCAACTTCTACGGCTTCATCCCGGTGGCGCTGGGCAGCATCGGCAACAACCGCGGCGCGATCGTGGCCGGCATCGCGCTTGGGCTGTTCCAGCAGGCCGCGAACTTCCTGGTGGGCGGCGTGTTTTCCTCGGTCGCCGTGTTCAGCGTGTTCATCGTGGCTCTGTTGATCGTGCCGCAAGGTCTGTTCGGCGCACCGCCGGCGAGGCGCGTCTGATGTCGCAGGTCATGTTGCGGGATAGCGCCAACGAAACGCCGCGGCAGGCACCGCTGCGGTTCGTTCGCAAGCTGGCGCCGTTCGTCGGTTTGTTCGGGCTGGCCTGCCTGCTGCCGCTGACGGACAACGCCTATTTCGGGCTGATCATCGGCCGCGCCGCCGTCTACTGGGTGCTGGTTTCCGGCCTGAACCTGGTGGTGGGGTTCGCCGGCCAGATCGCTATCGGCTGGGGCGTCGCGCTGCTGGCGCTGGGCGCCTACGTCACCAGCGTGCTCACGGCCGGTACCGCCTTCGCACCCGTGTCGCCCTACCTCGCGCTGGCGGCAGCGGGTGTCATCGGGGCGATCGCGAGTGTGATCATCGGCCTGCCGGCACTCCGGCTGCGCGCGTTCTATTTCGCCGTGACGACGATCGGCTTCGCCACCATCGTGACGCAGATCGCGATGGCCTGGCAAAGCGTCACCGGGGGCGGGATCGGCGTCGTCGGGCCGACCTTCGGCGGTGTGTTTTCCACGACCTGGGGATTTTACTACTTCTGCCTGGCGGCTGCCGCGCTGTGCACCTGGCTCAGCGCCAACATCGGCAGCAGCCGGTTCGGTCGCGCGCTACTGGCGATCCGCGATGCCGAAGTTGCCGCCGAGGCGAGCGGCATCTCCAAGCCGGTTATGCTCACCCTCATCTTTCTTTTCGCCGGCGCGGTCGGCGGGGTCTCCGGGGGCCTGTTTGCCTCGCTGCAGACCTACATCACGCCCGACGCCTTCACGATCGATCTGTCGATCCTGTTCTTCATCGCGATCCTGATCGGCGGCCGGGGCTCCATCATCGGCCCGCTGTTCTCGACCGTCCTGCTCACCCTGTTGCCCGAGGTGGCGGCGCCGCTGGCCGCCTGGGCCACGTTCCTCTATGCCGCGCTGCTGCTGGCGATCGTGCTGCTGGTGCCCGGCGGCTTCGCCAACCTGTTCGATTTCAAGAGCCGCAAACCGTTGGAAACCGGACGGATCATCCGGCCGAACGAGGAGATCCTGCCCGGGCTGTTGTCGGCGGCGAAGGCGCGGGGACCGATCGACATTGAGAATGTGGTTCTGAGCTTCGGCGGCGTGCGCGCGATCGATGGCCTGAGCCTCGCCATCACGCCGGGCGAGGTGCACGGGCTGATCGGCCCGAACGGTTCGGGCAAAACGACGGTGCTCAACGCCATTTCGGGCTACTACCGGCCCGATTCCGGCACGGTCCGGCTGCACGGGGCCGCGTTGCCGTCCGGGGCGCCGCAGACCCGGGCCGGCATCGGCATCGCCCGCACCTTCCAGAACCCGCGCATCGTCGGCGAAGCCTCGGTGCTCGCCAACGTGATGATCGGCGGCACCGTGCTCGGGAAATCCACCTTCATCGAGACCGTCCTGAGTCTTGGGCGGTACCGGCGCGAGGAAAGGGAGCTTCGGGAACGGGCCATGCTCGCCCTTGCGGCCGTGGGGCTGGAGCGTCTGGCAGACGTGCGCACCGACCGGCTGCAGCACAGCGAACTTCGCTTTCTCGAGATTGCCCGCGCGCTGATGCTCGATCCGGCCTTTCTGCTGCTCGACGAACCGGCCGCCGGGCTGGCGGGCGATGAAATCCAGCTGCTGGGGGCGTTGATCACCGCGATCAGCCGGACCGGCGTCGGCGTCCTGCTGATCGAGCATCACACCGACCTCGTCTTCGATATCTGCGAACAAGTGACCGTGCTCAACCTGGGCCGGACCCTCGCCAAGGGAACTCCGGCCGAGATCATGGCGCACCAGGATGTCATTGATGCCTATCTCGGGGGCTGAGCCGTTGCTTCTCGTGGCCGGGCTGACGGCCGGCTACGGCAAACTGCGCGTGTTGCACGGGGTCGACATCACGATCGGCCGCGGTGAGCTGGTCGCCATCCTGGGGCCGAACGGCGCGGGCAAGAGTACCCTGCTCTGCACCATTGCCGGTCTGCTGTCCAAGCAGTCCGGGCGGATGGTGTTCGACGGCCGCGACCTTGCTGGCCTCGGTGCGAAGGATACGGTGCGGCTGGGGATCGGACACGTCATCCAGGACCACCGTATTTTCACCCATCTGAGCGTGCAGGATAATCTGCTGCTCGCCGGCTATGACCTGCCGCGTAACGCGCACCTTGCCCGTATCGAGGAAGTCTATTCGTTGTTCCCCGAGATTGCCGCCAAGCGCCACCAGCCTGGCGCCGCGCTCTCCGGTGGGCAGCAGCAGATGCTCGCGGTGGCACAGGGGGTGGTTCGCCGGCCTAAGCTGCTGATGCTCGACGAGCCTTCCGCCGGGCTGTCGCCGGTGCTGGTCGATCGTGTGCTGGCGGTGGCCACCGCATTGCGGGCCGACGGTACATCGGTGCTGCTGGTGGAGCAGGCCGTGCAGAAGTCGCTGGGGTTCGCCGATCGCGTCTATGCGCTGGCCGGCGGGCAGATCGTGCTCGAGGCGGCGACCTCCGAGCCCGACCTGCCGCAGCGGCTCAAGCGGGCCTATTTCGGCCAGGACCAGGCCGCTCCCTGACCCGGCGCGTCTTCCCATGTCCGTCCCGCGCTTCTAGGCTCCGGCGGCGGGACGAAGCACGGGAGAAATGTCGTGGAACAGGGCGCTGCGGCGGAGGATTTCACCTACGAACCGGTGACGGGCTGGGCGAAGCTGCCGGCGGGCTGGTCGTTCAAGGAAATCGGCGGCGTCGGCACCGACCGCCATGACAACGTCTA
>PLTJ01000462.1 GCA_003164455.1 Acetobacteraceae bacterium | reverse complement strand
GCGCCGCGATCTCGGGCACCACGCCGCCATAGCGCGCGTGCACGGACTGGCTGAGCACGGCCTCGGCCAGGATGCTTCCGTCGGCGGCCAGCGCGGCCACGGCGGTCTCGTCGCAGGAGCTTTCCAGGCCGAGCACCGGCCCCGCTATTTCGTTACATAGCCGCATCATACAAGCTTCCATTCAGGCCCGCCCGGCCCTAGAATACATCAATGGACGACGTTCCCTCCGCCGCCCCGCCGTCTCATCCGCACGTGCAGGGGCACGCGCCCCGCTTGCCGCTGCGGGTGGGCACCCGCGGTTCGCCGCTCGCGCTGGTGCAGACCCGCGCTTTCCTGGCGGTGCTGCAACACTTCTGCCCGGTCCTGCGCAGCATGGACGTGTTCGAGGAACACGTCATCACCACCACCGGGGACGCCACCCAGGCCTCGGGCCAACGGCTGGCGGATATCGGCGGCAAGGGGCTCTGGGCCAAGGAAATTCACGAGGCCTTGCGGGATGGGCGGGTCGATTTCGCGGTGCACAGCCTGAAGGACCTCGAAACCGAGATGCCGCCGGGGATCGTGCTGGCCTGCACGCTGAAGCGCGAGGATGCCCGCGACGCGCTGATTCTCGGGCCGCGCTGTCCTGCCGGGGACGGCGCGCAGGGCTTCTCCGCCCTGCCGGCGGGCGCGGTCGTCGGCACCAGTTCGGTGCGCCGCCAGGCCCAGTTGCTGCACGCGCGCCCGGACCTCAAGGTCATCCCCCTGCGCGGCAACGTGCAGACCCGGCTCGACAAGGTCGGCAACGGCGTGTGCGACGCCACCTTGCTGGCGCTGGCCGGCCTGCGCCGTCTCGGGCTCGACCGCCACGCCTCGCTGGTGCTTGACGCCGGAACCATGGTGCCGGCCGCCGGCCAGGGCATCGTCGGGGTCACCGTGCGCGCCGATCAGGCCGAACTGCTTGAGTTGCTGGCGGCGATCGAGGACCCGGAGGCGAAGGCGGTCGCACAGGCCGAACGCTCCCTGCTGGCGGAGCTGGACGGTTCCTGCCGCACCCCGATCGGCGGCCATGCCCGCCTGCTGCCCTCCGGCGAACTGCACCTGACCGGCCTGGTGGCCCGGGCCGACGGCAGCTTCCTGCTCAAGCGCTGCCTCACCGGACCACAAGCCGAGGCGGCGCGCATCGGCCGCGAACTCGGCCACGCCCTGCGCGCCGACAGCCCGCCGGACATCTTCGGATGACCGATCCGACCAGGCCGGCCTGACCATGTCGGTGCTGGTGACCCGGCCGCAACCAGGGGCCGCGGAAACGGCGCGCCGGCTTATCGTCATGGGACGCACGCCGGTGGTGGCGCCGGTGCTCGACATCGTGCCGCTCGCCGCCGACCTGCCGCCGCCCGGACAGGTGCAGGCCGTGCTGGCCACCAGCGCCAATGCGCTGTCCGCGCTGCGCGGCTATTCTTCGCGCGTTCTGCTGGCGGTGGGGGATGCCACCGCCGCCAAGGCGCGCGCAGGTGGCTTTACGACGGTGCACAGCGCCGGCGGCGACGCCCGCGCGCTGGCGGGCCTGGCGGTGCGGATCTGCGACCCCGCCGGGTTGCCGCTGCTGCTCGCCGGCCAGCAGGACCAGGGGCGCGAGCTGGCGCAGGCCTTGCGCGAAGCCGGTTTTACGGTGCTGCACCGCAGCGTCTATGCGGCGCGGCCGGCGGCTTTCCTGCCCGAGCCGGCGCGCGCGGCATTGTGTGGGCACGCGGTCGAGGCGGCCCTGTTCTTCTCGCCGGCGACGGCGCAGGTTTTCGTCTCGCTGGCCGCCTCATTACCGCCTGACACCTTCACGCACGTGGAGTCACTGGCTATCTCGCCTGAAGCCGCAGCGGCGCTGGTGCCGTTGCCGTGGAACCGCATTCGCGTTGCCGCCGCCCCAAACCAGGACGAACTGTTAGGCCTCCTGTCATGACCGAAGACACCCCCGCCCCGGCCGAGCTGCCTCAGTCCGCCGCCGAACCACCCGTGCCCGCAGCCGTGCCGCCGTCGGCGGCGCCGCCGAAGCGGAAAGTGCTCGGCGCGCTGGTGCTGATGGGCTTTGCGGTCACCGCTGCCGGGGGTGCGTGGTTGTTCCAGCAGCAGCGCGGCATCGCCACGCACCTCCAGCCGCCGCCCCCGTCGGTCGAGCCGGCCCGGCTCGCCGCCTTGGAAGCCCGGCTCGACACGCTGCAACAGCGCCTGGCGCAACTCGAGCTGCGTCCTGCCCCGTCGCCAACCGCCGCGGCGCCGGACCTGACAGCGGTGGAGACGCGGCTCGACCAGGTCACGGCCAAGGTGACTGCATTGCAGGGGTCCGATCCTGGGGTCGTGCAGTCGCTCGCCGGCAAGGTGCAGGCCCTCGAGCAGGGCCTTGCCCAGACCGAACAGCATGAGCAGACGGCCGCTCGCCTGGCGCGGCTGCAGGCCGCCGGCGTGGCGCTGGCGGCCGGGCAGGCGCTCGGCGACATCCCCGGCGCCCCGCCCGCGCTGGCGACGTTCGCCACCGCCGCCCCGCCCACCGAAGGGTCGCTGCGGTCGTCCTTCTCCGCCGTCGCCGCCGCCGCCGAACAGGCCAGCGTGCCGTCCACCGCCGGATTGTCGTTGCCCACGCGCATGTGGCAGCAGGTGGAGTCCCTGGTCACCGTGCAGCAGGGCGGCAAGGTGCTGGTCGGTCCCCCCGCATCGCACGTGCTGGCGCAGGCGCGGGCGCGGCTCGACGACGGCGATCTCGCCGGCGCGGTCGGCGCGCTGGATCAGCTCGACCCCGCCGCGGCGAAGGTCCTGGCGGGCTGGCGGGCACAGGCGCAGTCGCTGCTCGATGCCCGGGCGGCGCTGGCCGGCATGGTGCGTTCCTGATGCGCCGCGTCATCCTCATCGTCGCCACCGCCGCCATCGCGCTGGCGCTGGCGTGGTGGCTCGCCGCCCTGCCCGGCCATGTCAGCGCGACCGTTGCCGGCCTGAGCATCGAGGCCCCGGCACCGGTCGCCGTCATCGCCCTGGCCGTGTTCGTGCTGCTGGTACACCTGGTGCTGCGCTTGCTGAGCGGGCTGCTGCACATCCGGGGGCGAATCGGGTTCTGGAACGCGCGTCGCCGCCGTGCCGGCGGCGACGTGGCGGTGGGTCGCAGCCTGGTGGCCCTGGCCGCCGGCGAGGCGAGCGGCGCCCGGCGTCAAGCCGACCGCGCCCGCCGCCTGCTGGGCGACACGCCGCAAACCCTGCTGCTGGCCGCCGAGGCGCGGCGCCTCGCCAACGAGGACGCCAGCGCCGCGCAAATCTACACCGTCATGGCCGGGCGCGAGGATGCCGCCTTCCTTGGCCTGCGCGGGCTGTTCCGCCAAGCCCTGGCCCGCGAGGACTGGAATGCCGCGGCCGAGATCGCCCAGCGCGCCGAGTCGGCCCATCCCGGCGGCACCTGGCTGCGCGCCGAGCGGGCACAACTGGCCGTGCGCGTCGGCAACTGGTCGCAGGCACTCGCTTTGGCCGGCCCCGACGCACCGGTAGCCGACTTCGCCACCGCGGCGGCGGAGGCGGAGGGCGATCCGGTGCAGGCGACCCGGCTCGCCCGCCGCGCCTGGAAGGCCAATCCCGGTCTGACACCAGCCGCGCTGGCCTATGCGCGCCTGCTGCGCCGCAGCGGCCGCGAATCGCGCGCGCTGGTGGTGGTGCAGCAGGCCTGGGCGTCGTTCCCCCACCCCGACCTTGCCGCTTTCGCTCTGGCGCCGCTGACCGACCGGCTGGCGCGAATGAAGGTGGCCGAACGGCTCGCCGGGAAGAACCCGGACCACCCGGAAAGCCACTTCCTGCTGGCCCAGGAAACCCTCGCCACCGGCCTGACCGGGGCGGCCCGCCGCCACGTCGAAGCCGCCCGCCGCGGCGGCCTGACGCAGAAGCGGCTGTGGCTGCTGCTGGCCGACATCGAGGCGCAGGAACGCGGCGAAACCGAGGAAGGCCGGCTGGCCCAGCGCGACGCCCTGCGTCAGGCCGCCAACGCCGAAGCCGACCCGACCTGGCGCTGCCAGACCTGCGGCAGCGTCTACCCGAACTGGCAACCGGCCTGTCCGGCCTGTCACACCGCCGGCCATATCCGCTGGGGTGACGCGACACACCTGGCGCTGCCGGGCCCGGAGTAAGGCGAGGGCGGCTGCCCTCGACCCGCAAAGGGCCGAGAGAGGCCCTTTGATCCCACTACTTTTCTTGGCTGCGTCAGCAGCCCAGCAGATGATATCGCCATTCAGTTGAAGGCTGCTGGCGCAGCCCCGAAAAAGTGCGGGGTCCAGGGGCAAAGTCCTGGCCCTACCGGCGCAGCAGCCGGCCGTCGATCGTCGCCAGCCCGGCGGCGATCAGGCCCATGCCGCCCAGCGCCTGCATCGTGATGGGCTCGCCGAGGAAAGCCACCCCGATGGCCAGGGCGCTCACCGGGATCAGGAAAGTGACCAGCATCAGGTTGGCCGCTCCCGCCACCGCCAGGATGCGGAAGAAGATCACATAGGCGACGGCTGTGCTCAGCAGCGCGATGCCGAACAGGTTCAGCCACACGGTCATGCCCGGCATCGGCAACAGCCAGGGCCGGTCGATCAGCAGCGTGGGAACGATGAGCAGAAACGTGCTGCACACGATCTGCCCGGCGGCGGCCTGCAACGGCGCCACGTGACGCAAGCGCCGGCTCCACAGCGCGGCGAATCCATAGCAGACGGTCGCCCCCAGGCAGGCCAGGTCGGCCAGCAGGTCGCCCCCAAGCGTGCGCAGGTCGGGTCCGACCAGCACCGCCACCCCGGCGAAGCCCAGCGCGACACCGGCCACCCGCAGGCGGGTCAGCCGCTCGGCGCCGAAGCCATGCAGCACCAGCGCGGTCGCGATCGGCGTGAAGGCGTTCAGGATGGCGGCGACGCCGCTGGTCACCCGCGTCTCCGCCCACGCGTAGAGGACGAACGGGACGACGTTGTTCAGCAGCGCCATCACCGCGAAGGCCGCCCACGGGATGTCGAGCTTCTGCCCGCGCAGCCGCACCAGCGCATACAGCACCGGGGCAGCGATCCCGACACGGCCGAGCACGATGGTTAAGGGCGGCAGATGCGCCGCCAGCACGCGATAAAAGATGAACGAACCGCCCCACGGGATGGAGAGGAGGACGATCAGCGCCCAGGCCTCGGCGCTGATGGCAGTGCTGCTGCGCGGGGCGGCGATCATGCGCGCAGCATGTCCGCCACGCGGCCCGGCGTCGACCCCCGGATCTTGCGCCGGCTGCCCCTACAGCGGCAGTGCCGGCAGCACGACCCGGCTCGGCCGGGCCGCATCGGGTTTCGCGGTTTCATCGCGCGGCTGTCATTGTGCCCTCGCACGCCGCGCGCTATGGCGGCGGCATGGCTGAAACTTCCTGCCCGCTGACGCGCAAGCGATTGCCGCTGCTGCGTCGAGCCGACCAGCGCGTCGAGGAAGCCGACTGGATCGGCCTGTTGCCGCCCGGGCGCAACGTGCTGCGCGGCCTGCGCGCCAGCCGGCGGCTGCTGTTGGTGCTGCTGTGCACCGCCGTGGCGGTGCCGGTGCAGGCAATTCTGGTGCTGCTGCCCGGCTCCGCCAAAGTGCGATTCGCGCGGTTGTACTGGCGTGTCGTGTGTCGCTCGATCGGCCTGTCCGTGCAGGTGATCGGTGTTGCGGCGCAGCGCACCGCCGGGGGAAGGCCAATCGTGTATGTGTCGAACCACTCGTCCTGGCTCGACATCCTGGTGCTGGGCGGCCAATTGCAGGGCTGTTTCATCGCCAAGCGGGAATTGACGCACTGGCCGCTCATCGCCACCGTCGCCCGGCTGGGGCGCAGCGTCTTTGTGCGCCGGCACCGCGGCTCCATGCTGCACGAGCGCGACGACATGCTCGCCCGCCTGGTCCGCGGCGACAACCTGATCCTGTTTCCGGAGGGCACATCCTCCGATGGGTCGCGGGTGCTGCCATTTCGCTCGGCCTTCCTGTCGATCGCGGAACTGCCGGTCACCGCGGACGGCAAGCCGCCCCTCGTGCAGCCCGTCTCGGTGGTCTACGACCGCCTCTCTGGGCTGCCCACCGGACGGGCCAACCGGCCGTTGTTCGCCTGGTACGGCGACATGAACATCGCCACCCATTTCTGGCGGTTGGCGCAGCACTGCGGGCTGCGGGCGAGCGTGGTGATGCACACGACGCTCGACCCGTGCGCTTTCCCCGGCCGCAAGGAATTGACCGCCGCCGCCTGGACCGCCGTCGCCAGCGGCGCCGCGACGTTGCGCCAGAACCGCCCCGCCAGTCCGGTCACCGCCGCCGGCGCCGAACCGGCCGCCGAAGCCGCCCTTCGCGTTCTTGCTTGACACGGCTACCCACTGGTCTGCGAGTGTTGGGATCTTGACAGGAGGCCCGCACGCAATTGGCACACGGACGCCCGTGCGCTTGACCCGCAGGCTGATGGCGACGATTGCTCTTGCCCTTCCCGCCCGGATTTTTCCGGCGGGACGGAGTGAAGAGCCTTGAACGACGCCCCGACGACCACCCCCCCCAAGCGCCTGCATGTCATCACCTGGGGCTGTCAGATGAACGTCTACGACAGCGCCCGCATGGCCGATGTGCTGGCTCCGCTCGGCTATGCGCCGAGCCCGGATGCGGGCGATGCCGATATGGTTATCCTCAATACCTGTCATATCCGCGACCGCGCCACCGAGAAGGTTTTTTCCGAACTTGGCCGGCTGCGCCTGCTCAAACTGGCCCGCGAGCAGGCCGGCGGGCGCATGATCCTGGCGGTGGCGGGCTGTGTCGCCCAGGCCGAGGGCGAGCAAATCCTTGCCCGTGCGCCGTTTGTCGACATCGTTCTGGGGCCGCAGACCTATCACGGGCTGCCCGAGATGGTGGCGCGCGCCAGCCGGGCCGCCGGCGCGGTGATCGACACCGAGTTCCCCACCGAAGACAAATTCGACCACCTGCCCGACGCCGCCGCGCCGCAGGGGCTGACCGCTTTCCTGACCATCCAGGAAGGCTGCGACAAGTTCTGCGCCTTCTGCGTCGTGCCCTACACGCGCGGCGCCGAGCACAGCCGCCCGCAAGCCGCCGTGCTGGCCGAGGCGCGCCGGCTGGTGGCGCAGGGGAGCCGCGAGATCACCCTGCTCGGTCAGAACGTCAACGCCTGGCACGGCGCCGGCGCCGATGGCGCGCCCTCCTCGCTGGGCCGGCTGGTGCGCGCGCTGGCCGAGATCCCGGATTTGTGGCGTATCCGCTACATGACCTCGCACCCGCGCGACATGGACGACGACCTGATCGCCGCCCATGGCGAGGTGGCGCGGCTGATGCCGTTCCTGCACCTGCCCGTGCAATCCGGCTCCGACCGGGTGCTGGCGGCGATGAACCGGCGCCACACCGCGGCGGATTACCTGCGCATTGTCGAGCGCCTGCGCGCGGCGCGGCCCGATCTGGCGCTGTCCACCGACGTCATCGTCGGCCATCCCGGCGAGAGCCGGGCGGATTTCGCCGCCACGCTGGCGCTGGTGCGCCAGGCCGGGTTCGCCCAGGCGTTCAGCTTCAAATACTCGGCCCGGCCCGGCACCCCGGCCGCCGCGGCCCCCGGGCAGGTGGATGAGGCCGAAAAGGACGCCCGGCTGCAGGAACTGCAGGCGCTGCTGCGCGAACAGCAGACGGCGTTCAACCGCTCCTGCGTGGGGCTGACCGTGCCCGTGCTGTTCACCGGGCCGGGCCGCCATCCCGGTCAGGTGGCGGGCCGCTCGCCGTGGCTGCATCCCGTGCACGTCACCGGTCCCGCAATGCTGATCGGCACCGAGACCCCGGTGAAGATCGTGGCCGGCCACACCAACTCTCTTACCGCAACCTTGCCACAACAGGAGCGAGCCTGCGCTTGAGCCAGTCCGTTGCGTCCCCGACGCCAGACCGCACCCCGGCCAGCCCCATTCCGTCCGGGAGAGCCGTGACTCTCACTTTTGCCGACAACGCCCTGCTGCCGCTGCTGCTGGGCGACCATGACCGCCATCTGGTCCGCCTCGAGCAGGGGCTGGGCGTGCGATTGTCCTGCCGGGGCAATCGCGTGGCGATCACCGGCGATGCCGGCCGGGTCGATGCCGCCCAGACCGCGCTGACCACCCTGTACCGGCGGCTGGAGCACGGCGAACCGATCGCGGCAAGCGATGTGGAAACGGCAATCCGCATGAGCGAGACCGACGACCCGAGGCTGCCGCTGTCCGACGTGCCAGCCATCCGCACCCGTCGCGGGGCGGTCGGTCCGCGCAGCGCCGGCCAGGCCGCCTACATGGACGCGCTGGCGCGCTGCGAGATGGTGTTCGGCGTCGGCCCGGCCGGCACCGGCAAGACCTATCTCGCCGTCGCGCAGGCCGTCGCCATGCTGCAAACCGGCCGGGTGGAGCGCATCGTGCTGTCGCGCCCGGCGGTGGAGGCGGGCGAGCGGCTGGGCTTCCTGCCTGGCGACCTGAAGGAGAAAGTGGACCCCTACCTGCGCCCCCTGTACGACGCGCTGCATGATATGATGCCCGGCGAACAGGTGGTGAGGCGGATGGGGACGGGCGAAATCGAGGTGGCGCCGCTGGCGTTTATGCGCGGGCGCACCCTGGCGCATGCCTTCGTGATCCTCGACGAGGCGCAGAATACCACGCCGGTGCAGATGAAAATGTTCCTCACCCGCATGGGCGAGGGCACCCGCATGGTCGTCACCGGCGACCTCACCCAGATCGACCTGCCCAGCGGCACCCGCAGCGGCCTGCGCGAGGCGCTCGACACGCTGGACCGCGTCGCGGGCATCGCGGTGTGCTGGTTCGACAAGCGCGACGTGGTGCGCCACCCGCTGGTAGCGCGCATCGTCGACGCCTACGACCAGCGCGACGCGGCCCAGAAGGACGCGCTGCGCAGCCGCGCCGCCGTCTCGGAAGGGACGGGCAGCTAGGCCATGGACCCCTCTGGTATACGCAGCCCCGCCACGGCGGGGATTCAGATCATCGTGGACGATCCGGCCTGGCGCCGCACCGTTCGCCATGCCGAGGCGATGGCGGCCCGCGCCGCCCGCGCCGCCGGGATTGCCGGTACCGTGCTGCTGGCCTCCGATAACGTGGTGAAGCGGCTGAACGCCCGCTACCGCGGCCGCAACAAGCCGACCAACGTGTTGACCTTCGAGCCGGCCGCCCCCGGCGTGGCGGGAGAACTCGTGCTGGCGTTCGGTGCGGTGAAGCGCGAAGCGGCCCAGGCCGGGCGGCCCCCGGCCCACCATCTGGCGCACCTGATCGTTCATGGCGGGCTGCATTTGCAGGGCCACGACCACCATGGCGCCGGCGAGGCGCGGCGGATGGAAATGGCAGAAGCGCGCATCCTGCGGCGGCTGGGCGTGGCCAACCCGTGGAAACGGACATGAGCGCGCTCGTCCGCGCCGGCCTTTTGCACCGCATCCGCTCCCGGCTGACCCGGCGCAACAGCGAGCATTCGGTGCGCGCCTCGATCGCCGAGCTGGTGCAGGAGGCGGCGCAGGAACCGCAGCTTCCCGGGCGGGTGCCGGAACTCGATCGCCAGGAACAGGCGCTGATCGCCAACGTGCTGCGCCTGCGCGGCACCACCGCCGACGACGTCATGGTGCCGCGCGCCGATATCGTCGCCATGCGCGTGGACGTCACCCTCGACGAAGCCATCGACCAGCTTCGCCGCGAGGGCCATTCGCGCATGCCGGTCTATCGCGAACAGCTCGACGACATTGTCGGCATGGTCCACATCAAGGATGTCTTTGCCTACGGCGGCCCGCGCGAGGGGTTCAGGCTGGAGAGCATCCTGCGCCGTCCGTTGCAGGTGGCGCCGCAGATTCCGGTGCTCGACCTGCTGTTGCAGATGCGTCAGGCGCGCATGCACCTGGCCCTCGTCGTGGATGAGTACGGCGGCATCGACGGGCTGGTGACCATCGAGGACCTGGT
>PLTJ01000194.1 GCA_003164455.1 Acetobacteraceae bacterium | reverse complement strand
CCGCTGTTCCAGGAGCAGGCAATGCGCATCGCTATCGAAGCAGCAAAATTCACCCCCGGGGAAGCCAATGCGTTACGCCGCGCCATGGCAACCTTCCGCCACGTCGGCACCACCCACCGCTTCTGCTCGAAGATGGTCGAGGGCATGGCCGCCCGCGGCTATGCGCGCGACTTCGCCGAACGATGCTTCCGCCAGATCGAGGGCTTCGGCACCTATGGCTTCCCCGAGATCCACGCGGCGAGTTTTGCCAACCTCGTCTATGTCTCGGCGTGGCTGAAATGCCACCATCCGGCCGCCTTCACCTGCGCGCTGCTGAATTCGCAGCCCATGGGGTTCTACGCGCCGGCGCAAATCGTGCGGGATGTACGTGCACACGGGGTGGAGGTGCGCGGCATCGATGTGAACGTTTCCAACTGGGACTGTATGCTGGAAGAAGGCGGCGCACTGCGTCTGGGACTGCGGCTGGTTGCGGGCTTCCGCCCGGACTGGGCCAGCACGTTACTGGACGCGCGCGATAGCGGTTTTCCCGATTTTCCGACCCTGGCAGAAGCGGGATTGCCGCAGCCCGCACTGGTGGCGCTCGCCGAGGCCGACGCACTGCGCAGCCTTGGCCTCGACCGGCGCACCGGGCTATGGCAAGTGCGCGGCCTGGACAATGCGCACGACCTGCCGCTGTTCGCCGCCCTGCCCATGCGGGTACGAGTGGCCGACCTACCATACATGCGGCTGCCCGAGCAGGTGGTCGCGGACTATCAAACGACCGGGTTGTCGCTGAAGGCCCACCCGCTACGTTTCCTGCGTCCCACGCTGACCAGCGAGGGGGTACGCAGCTGCGCCGAGGCAACCGTGCAACCCGACGGAGCCCGCTTGCGCGTGGCCGGCGTGGTGTTGGTACGCCAGCGCCCGGGCAATGCCTCGGGGGTGGTGTTCGTCACCATCGAGGACGAGACTGGCATCGCCAACGTGGTAGTCTGGCCGTCGCTCACCGAGCGCAACCGCCAGGCGCTGATGGGATCCACGCTGCTGCTGGTGGACGGTCGCATCCAGCGCTCACCCGAGGGTGTGGTGCATGTGGTAGCGGATCGCCTTGCCGACCGCTCGGCGTCGCTGCACACCCTGGAAGATGACGCTACCGCGCCACCGACGCCCGTCCGTGCCGACGAGCTTCCCGGCCCCCGGGCAAGGGGACCGATTGGGCATTTCAATCAACCCCGCACGATTCCGCGCTCACGCGATTTCCGTTAATATTACAGGATATTTCCTCTATAGGAATGGTTCTAAAATGGTTAATTATTGCCGGCGAGCTTACAGTTCGTCACACGCGACATCTGTCGGGCAGATTAGGCTGCAAGCATGTCAATAGGTATCGAGCGTGGTTCGCGATGACTACTCGGCCGACGCTGCTTGCGAGGAAACTGGCCGAGCCGTCTTCAGCGGTCGTCCCGACGGCGCTCGACCGCCCCGTGATGTTCCTGCATATTCCCAAGACGGCGGGCACGTCGTTCATTGGCACGTTACGCAACATCTTCGGGCAGAACCGCTTGGTTCGCCTGATCTCGATTGACGAGTCGACTTCTGGCGAGATCGGTCGCTTGCTGTCGGAACGGCCCTGCGATCTCGCCTGCCTCACCGGGCACGTTCCGTTCTACATGATCGCGCCGTGGCAAACCCAGTGTTCCACCTTTACCGTTCTACGCCACCCGATTACCCGCGTGATGTCGCTGTTCCGGTTCATCCAGCGGAGATCGCCTGCCGAACAGCGCCGGCTGGGGCTGCGGACCAACTTCACCTTCAACGAGTTCATTACCTCGCGCCAGCCCGAGTTGTTTGCACAGATCCATGATGGGATGACCCGGATGCTGTGCGGCGATCCAGAAATCAACACACCGGACTCGCCAAAGTTCTGGAATGTGGCACCGTCGCCGCAAATCATCCGGGCCGCACTGCTCACGCTCGACAGCATCGATTTTGGTCTCGCCGAGGACATGAATAACACGATGCGGGTGGCGCGTGGCGCGTGGGGCATCCCCTATAACCTCAATATCAGCCACGAGAACGTCACTAACCCAACCGGGGCTACCCCAGATATTGAGTGCAGCCTCGAAATCGTTTCCCGCAACGCGATGGACGTCGTGCTATACCAGCATGCGGCAGGGTTGTTCGCCAGCCGATGTTCCTGGCTCGATGAAAAACTCGATGCCGTGACTGGCCGTTCGGCGATCCATGTCCCTTTCCTTGGCGAGAATGTCGTGATCGGCAGCATTCCCGGCCTGCAGGGCTTCCACGAGGTCGAGCGTGGCGGCTTCGCTTGGCTCGACAGCGAGCAACCGACCCGGATTCACTTTGACCTGGCTGCACCTGCCGCGCGCATCCGGCTACATGGCTACGCTATCCATAAGGAATACCCGGTCAACGAAATCGTAATCGAGGTTAATGGTACACAGGTGGCCACTCGCGTGAGCCGCGTCGAAAGTCCCTGGTTCACGTTGGAGACCGATCCGGTCGCACTGCGCCACCCATTCAATGTGCTTTCCATCCGGCCGCCCTATTTTGTTCCCGTCCGCTATGCCAATCCCGACTCCCGCGATCCGCGCAGCCTGTCCATCGCCCTGGCCAAGGTTGCCTTCGAGCCCTGACCGACTACGCGAACGATCAAAATCTGTCATCAAACCGCTCTGATCAGGCCCGGGCTGGCGGCGTTGCTTGGTATAGCAGTTCGATCCTCTGCCCGCTGCCGGCGCCACCGCGAAGAACGCTCGCCATAATGCATCCTCCTCCCAACTGGCCAGTTAATGATCCACCATCACATGTTGGGACTACACACCTAAGCTTCAGCGCTCATGGCAACGGACTGATACGGCAACAAGCTGAGCCGCCGCGCCCAACCAAGCCCAAAGATACGCCACGTCGGCAGCCCAGTCATGAACATTAGACGCTGTGCCTGGAACTCAGCGCATATTGCCGCACTGCTCCGTGCGCGCACCGCCGCGTCCACCGCGGCCAGGGTCTCGGGTCCAAGGCGCCCGTCCACAGTTACACCGACAGCGCCCTGCAGCCAACCCGCTGCGCGTACCACGCCGTTGTTCACTGCCGCGTCGAAAACCAGCAACGCCAGTGGCAATGACAGGCGGTCCCCCGATACGCGATCCCAGTAGTCGCGTCGGTAGATCGCCGCCGCCGCCTCAAGAGTCAGATTGACAATATCCTCCGCTGGGTAGGCAGCGGCACTGATACCGAACTTGGTCCCGTGCAACTCGCCACATCCCACTGCCCCGCCAGTCCAGTTCCCCGGATCGGCCCGCTCGGAGCAGAATCCGCCCTCGTGCCCTACCACCACGACAAAAGCCTGTTCGAATGCGGTCATGTATCCCGCCGGACCACCAACTGTGGCGCTATAAGTGCACCGTCGAGATTAAAACCGAACACCTGATCCTCCATGGCGACGATCCGTCGCCGCAGTTCGTCAAAGCGGATGAGCGAGGTCTGCAGTTGCTGCTCGAGCTCGTAGCTCGTAACCAGCATCTTCGATTTCTTGTCGAGGATGCTGACGTCCTTCTCCAAACTGATGAAGCGAAGCTCCTGCTCGCGCTTCATCGTCGCTACCTCGCCCATTGCGGTCGCCGTGTCCGCTTCGTGTTGGCTGAGCGCCTGGCGGATCATGTCCGCCTCGCGCCGCCACTCGGCTCGCGCGCGGATGGTAGAAAAGGCGTGTGTGAGGATGGCGCTGATCATGGCCGTGAATGCCGCCAGCAGCCACTCGGAGATGTGCTCCATACTCGGCTGTCCGCTTCCCTTGCTCAGGCTCAGGCTTTTACCGTGCGTGTCGTGGCGACTTAGTCAATCTCTTAACGCAAAATCATCCAATATGGGACCAGCGCGCCGGCGATGGTTTGCTGCAGAGCCATGTGTTGTCCCTCTACGTCGTACTGGCGTCGATAATCAGCCCCAGCCCCGCCAAAGCCGAAAGCAGGGACGCCAGTGCGCTGTTCCCAGCACGGGAACCCGTGACCACCGGCTGCGTCTCGCCTACCGCTCCGAAGAATCCGAGCCGACTTGATACCGCCCCGAGCGACAGAGAACCGGTAAATGCAGGCGAGTCCAGCGGCGCCAGACCATTGGCGTCCAGCACCAGTTGTCCATTCTGTATAGCCAGCGGGCTGCCAACGCCAACCGACTCCGGCCCGCCTGCCCCGGTACTCACACGTCCCAGCAGGACGCCGCTCGCCAGTGTCAGCCGCGGCTGCACCGGATCGAGCAGCGTCCCAACGCTCACCACACACGTCTCCCCATTCTGGTCCAACAAAACGAGGTCAGGGGGGTTGGCGGCGACAACCTGTGCCAGTTGCTCCAGCGTCGGCATGCAAAGACCTCCCCATGCCCGGAGGCACGATCACGATAGCTACAAGGAAAATGTGCCGGCGCGTCAGTGATCGGAGCGCCAGGTGTTCCAGGTTCCGGTCCAGATGACGCTTGCATTGGCTGGCACAGTCAGGTCGGCCGCCGAGGCGCTTACCTGTGCCGGCCACGAGCCGGAGTAAGTGAACAGAACGCTGCAGTTGCAACGGATCAGCAATTGCCGCTCCTCTGGCACCGGCAGGCCTGCATAGCCGAACGCAGTGGCCCCCGTCCCATCACCGGTGATCGCCACCGGCACCTGCGTGCCCATCGCACCGTAGCCACTGCCGGCATTGGTCAATACGACGCCGATGACCGCGCCATTGGCCACCACCGCCTGCGCCGCGGCACCAAGGCCGCTGCCACCAACCGCAACGGAGGCGGCTGTGTAGCCCTGGCCACCCGCCGTCACCCGGATGAATCCGATCGTGCCCGCGACGCTCGCCTGGCTGTAGGTCAGTATCGACTGCACACCGCCAGGTGATGCGGTCACCATCACACTGTCGGCGATATCCGGAATCACCAACTGCTGCACGCCGCCGGCAGCGCTTGGATTGCAAACCATCCGCGGCGCGAAGTTCCAGAGGTTGCCTTCGACGATCACCGAATCAGTGCGTGCCGACAAGCAGTTGGTCACCACGCCGCCGACGAAGCAGTTGCGCGCCACATGCACGCCCTGTGGCCCATTGCGCAGTACGATGCCGCCTGCCGAGTTGCTCGGCATGCCGATCCAGTTGCCGGTCAGGGCCAGCCCCTGGCAGGCGATGCCGAAGGTCAGACCGTTCGCATCTGACTCCACGTTCTCAACCACCACGCTCCAGGATGTGCAGTCCTGGATCACGTTGCCGCCCACCCGCAGGTTCGTGCTGCCACCGCAGTTCACGCCGGTAGCGGCCTGGGTGACCGTGTTGCCCGACACGTCGCACGTCACCGACCCACCCGCGTCGATGCCGTAGGTCGACGTTCCGGTCACTGTATTCCCGCTGATCCGGGAATGATCCGCATTGGCCAGCAACCCTGCGCCCGAGGGCAACGCTAGACCGTTGTTGCTCAGCAGGTTGTCCTGCACAACCAGCCCCCAGCCAGACACTGCGACGCCGTAGCTGGCATTATCATGGCAGATATTGCCGGAAACCAGCACCGTCAGTACGTCCGGGTTGGCGTGCCCCCAGACCGGCGGGGTGGTATTGGTCGCGTTGAAGTTGCCTATTCCGATGCCGCGGTCGTTTTTCCAGCAGCGGTTGCCGACCACCTGGACCAGGTGCGCCTGCTGTTTGAAGGTGGGATCGTTGTAGTCCACGTTGATGCCGTAGCCGGCATTGTCGTGGGCGCGGCACTCCGCCACCAGCACACCGTCGCAAGCCTGCACCCACACACCATGTGCGGCATTGCCGGCAAACTCGCAGTCACGCACCACGTGCTTGCACATTGCCGGATCGGAAGCCAGGAAAACCAGGCCGCAGCCCAGCGTGGGCCCACTCGCGTTCAGGAAGGCACAGCGATGGAAATCAGACGCAAGGCATTGCGTACCGACCTGTACCCCCCAGCTTTCCAGCGTCACTGCGGCGCTCTTGGCGTCGAACACCACCCCCTCGGCACGGAATCCGTCCGCCTGGATGGCGATCCACGCGCCGCCGGTCTGACTTGCCCGGCGCAGTACGCTCAACCCGGGCGTGCCGAGCAGCACGGTGCCGGGCTGACTGATCGTCCACTGGCCGTTGACCACGTAGGTGGCATGGCCCAGCCGTACCGGCCGGCCGGACGCCACCGCCACGGTGAACGCGGCGGTATCGTCGGTCACGCCGTCACCATGCGCGCCGAACGATTCGACCGCGACCGAATCGGCAAACAGGTCGGCCAGCCGCCTCGACGCAGCGGTGCCGCTCGGCAGTGCGACCAGCCCCGAGCCGTCAACACCCGCCAACCCGGACAGGCCCGCCATGAACTGCGCATATGGCAGTTCCATGTCCTGTCCGTTCTGGCAAAACGGCACCAAGTCGCCCCCACCCGGTGGTCCGGCCTGTGGCAAATCGGCAAAGGTGTGCGACGGTGGCAGTAGTGACAGTACTCCCCCGGCCAGCGACAATCCCGGCCCCAGCGCCACCGTCTCTGGCGCCCCGGTACCGGCGCTGCTGCGCCCCAGCAGGTTCGCCTGCGGCACGGCCAGCGTCGGTTGCAGACCGGCCACGATCTGTGCTTGCGTCGCCTTGCGAACCACACCGTTCTGGCTGACTGGCAACTCGTCAGTATTGGCAACGGCGGTCGCCGCATCCATCTGGTCGATGGTCGGCATCGGTTCAGCCTCCAACCGTGATGGCGTTGCCGGACTGGTCCGATACGGCCGTACCATCGGCCGTGGTTAATGCGCTGGCTGGTGGCGCACCCGACACCAGCGCCAGCACGGGCAGGTAGATCGCTCGCCCGATCGTCCGCCCCGCCGTAGTGCCAATGCTCACCTGCACCGAGTACACTGTCCCGACCTGCCCGCCGGCGAGCCACAGCACTACCACGCTGCCATCCGCCGCCGAGGAGTTCAGTGTCAGATCGCCGATCGCTGACGGCTGGATCGTCACACTGATCGTGGCAATAGTGTCCTTCTCATTGCCAGCCAGCGCCGGCGAGATGTCGAACTCGTAGTCAAGAACGTCTCCCGGGTCTTTTGCTGGCCAGGCCAATGTCGCTGGTGCCGTCGCCAGACTGCCGGAGGGAACTGGGACGAAACCGTCGAGCACCACGCGCCGTGCGCTGCTCGGACGGACCACTTGCGGGGCGACGGTGGACATCAAGTTGCTCCCCAGAACACACAGGCCGGCCGCAACGATCCGCCACGGCCGGCGTCAGCCGGCCATCCGCGTCCTTAGCTGCAGCGGCGATTGTTGATGGCCATGGCCGAAGGCCACGGCGACGAACGGTAGATGCCGGGACTCGTTCAGCTGATATGTAGTTGCGCGACCTGCGCCTTCAGTGCAGCGAGTTCGGTGAGTAGCTCAGCCATGCTCGGCGCGGGCAACGTCGCCACCGTCGGCGGCGGCAGTGCGAACGTGCCGTTGTCGTCTTGTACCCAGCCCACCTGTACGGCCTGCCCGGTCATGTCGACCCAGTGCAGTGATGGATGGAATAGCGAGTCGACATTCTCCGCTGTGGTAACGATCTCCACCACGACGTGGTTTTCGACGCGCGCATACATCTTCATGTGAATTCCCTTTGCTCGCCCGACGCTCAGTATTCGACGAAAACCAGCCCGAACGCCCAGGTTCCGCCGCCCGACTGATTGCGGCTGCCACCGTCGCCGCCACATGCGGCTGGTAAGATCACCCATATCAGCGCGGTGTGTGATACCGCCCGGCCGGGTCGATGGTCGTCACCTCACGCACGACGCCGGCGTGGTCAATCTCCACAGGCTCACCATTCCACCAGAACGAGACCGCCGCCGCCGGCGCCCCCGAGAGATGACGGCTCGCTGCCGCCGCCACCGCCGCCATATCCCGGTGCCGCGAAGCTGGCACCGCCGATGCCGGTGGCCCCACGTCCGGCACCAGGACCACCGCCGTCACCACCACGGTCGGCGAGCACCACTCCGTCGGTGCCGTATGAACCGCCAAAATTAACGTCGCCACCGGCACCCATGCCGCCTGGGCCGCCCGCCGGATAGACAGAGGTTCCCCCGGCGCCGCCTTGGCCACCGGTCGCCGAACAATAAGTACCGAAGGACGAAGTGCCCCCGTTGCCGCCAGCGCCGGTGGAGGGGTTTGGCGTGCCGCCGGCACCCACCGTCACCGGCACGGTGATGCCAGGCGTCAGACCAGTCACCACTTTCACGGCCCGACCACCGGCTCCGCCACCGCCAGCCGGATAGCCGCCACCGGTGCCCCCCGCCGCGCCGCCGCCGATCACGGTCACTTTGGCCTGGGTCACCCCGTTCGGCACTACGAACACGTCACTCGTTGTGAACGCCTGCAGCGAGGTGAATCCCGGCCGGAGCTGAGGCAACCGGTATGGCAACAGCGGCGCGCTCGTACACGGCACGATATCGCCAGGCCCCACCGAGCTCTGGCCATAGGCCAGCGTCACCACGGCTAGCCCTGCCCAGCCTGCATCGACGGGCGGAGGCACCTGGCTGCCGGTCGCAGCGGCCACGCCGGAGAGTGCCTGTATCTGCACCTGCTGCACCCGCGACGTCGGTTGCGCGGTTCCGGCGTTGGCCGGCCCCAGCCAAGGCTGCGCCGGATTGCTCGCGTTGTAGTAAGGCAACACAGTCGGATTGGTGTCGGTCTCGACGAACGCCGCCTCGATCAACCAAGCCACGCTCTGCCCGGCGATGGTGGGAGCTGACACGGTCAGTGTGGTGGGTTCCAGGTTCACGCCCATCTTCAGCAGACCGTCACTGTCCGCCGCCAGGGAACCGAACGACATGGTATCGACCACTGTGAACGCCGTGATGCTGCCCGGCCCGACGGACACCGACAGCGAATTCGGTGTCATCGGCGAGACAACGAGCCCATCGGCCACCGTCGCGGTCCCGAGCACCGCCTTCATCAGCGCGCCGAGCGCAATCATGGTGTTGCGGTTGAGGCGCAGCAGGTCCGTGTCAAGCGGAATGCTGCCCGGATAAACAATCGTGCGGTCCATTGGTGGCCCTCAGTTGGAAATACGCAGCCAAGCAATCGTGGCGGCCGGCATCACCCCGGCGATGGCGGCGGCAATCTGTTCGTCGCTCACCTCCTCGTTCTCCATCGACGCGTTGGCGTACTCGATCACCCCGCCCCCCCAGCCGCCCACAGGAACGCCCCAGCCCGCGACGACCGACACCCCACCGCCCTGCGGCCGGAACGCAGTGACCAAGCACTGGAATGGCATGGCGAGGTTGCCCCAGCCACCCGCGACCCCCCAACCGCAGGCCATGCCCCAGGCTCCCGTATCGGGTGGCCGCGTGGGCTCGAAGATCGCCGGCCTGCGGCCAGTCAGACCAACCAGTGCCTGCACCAGCGCGGCCCGCGTCCCCCGCGGCTGAAGCATCGCGGCTTGCAGCCGCGTCCGATAGTGCGCATCGCTTTCCGATTGCTGGCGCGACATTGTGGTGCCGAAGAAGTCCACCCCGATCATGTCCAGGAACACGTCGGATGCGGTCGCGATGCGCGCTTGCAGGGTGGCGTAGCTCAGAGCCGAGAAAACCTGTGCCCAGACACTGGCGATGCCAGCCAGCACCGCGTCGAGGATAGGCGTGTTGCTCGCAGCACCCGGCGCCGTGTCGGGGAACCATCGCGCCGGCAGCACAGCCCGCAGCCGCGACACGATGTCGGCCTGATCTCCCGTTGCCATGTCAGGACACCGCGATTGTGCCGGCGCGGACTACCTGTGCCTGCGTTACGGTCAGGTCGGAGGTCGCACCATTCAGCGTTACCCCCTCGACGGCAGCGACGCTGGGACAGTTCAAGGCCACTTGGTAAATCGTCCCAAACATGAACCCGGTGCCCATTCCACCGGCATTCACCGCCGTCGTCAGCGCGCTCTGCACCGCTGCCACGGCTTGTGTCTGGGTGTAGCCCGCAGCCGCAATCACTGTCAGGGAAATGTTGGCCGCAACCACGCTGGGCCCCAGCACCTGGAATGCAGATCCCACCGGCCGGACCGCAGCAATGGCAGTCTGCACGTTTGCCAGTAGGGCTCTGCTCGGGTCGCCCGTCCCGTCGTCCACCGTCACCACGAAGTTGCCAGGTGTATAGATTGAAGCTGCTGTGGTGTTTTCCTGGATCGTCCAGGTTAGCCCCTGTTGCACCGACGACACAGCATAACTGACCGCGGCCGCCGTCGCCTGGCAGCGAGTGTTAATGTAATTCTGAAACCGCGCCCGCAACGCTGCGTCGGTCTCGGCGTCGATCCCGTTGGTGAACGCCAATGCGTTCGTCACGGTATCGACCCCCGAGATCGCCGCTGAGATCAGCGTGATGGTATTGGCCTGCACGTTGCCCGAACTGCCTGCCACCTCGGCCGCCACCGGCACTGTCACGGCAGCTTGGCTGGCGGGTATAAGGTAGCCGTTCAGCGCGGCATTCCAGGTTGCGTTGGTGGTGTCCTGCGTTACATCGAACGCCAATGTCGCATCGGCCGTCTTCACCTGGGTCCCCAACGGCAACAGCGCCGAATTGGTTGGGGTGAAGCGCGAGAACGTCACCGATCCAGTAGCCGCCACAGCGGGCAGCCGCGTCAGGCCGAAATCGGCTACCCAGCTGTCTAGATCGGCGTCCGTGCTCGTAGCCGCCCGGGTCATCTGCAGCACCTGCAGGATCAACCACTGCATCCACAGTCCGACTGAAGCACTCGCTTCCAGCAGCGCGCGCAACGTCGAGCCGACCGTCAAGTCGATAAGCTGTTTTGCTGAGCCCTGGACCGCGGCAGCCGCGGCCGAGACCAGGCTAGAAAAAGTCTGCAGCTGCAACTGCATGGGTCAGGTTCCGTCGCCGAGGGTGAAGCCGAGCACCTGGGTCGCGTTGGTCTCGGCGTCTGTGTAGTTCACCTGTACCGACACCGTGCCGATCCCGTCTGAAACCACGTCGACCACCGGTTCCGGGGTACGTGCCACTGCTGTCTCCTTGAAGATCTGGCTGCGGATCACCGCGCGAATGCGGGTCGCGTCTGCCGGCTGCCCGACGAACTGCGCCAGTCCTGCGCCGTAGCCGAGTTGCCAGATGTAGTCTCCGGCATTGGTCAGCAACCTGCGCAACACCCGTTGCTGGCCCAGTGCAGAGCCGTTCACTGTTGCCACGTCACCGGTTGGTCCGACCGAGAGGTCGGAACCGAACTGGTGCTGCAGATCGGACATCCAATTGCTCCGTTATCGTCTCTTACGATCAGTCCTGCGGACTCGGCGGCGAGCCGAGGCTGCCATGAGTGTGCACGTCGTAGTGGCCACGCAGCTGCGCCAGTGACCCGTGACTGTCATAGACGTCGCCATTGACATGCAGATCGCCGACAACCTGCACCGTGCCGTCGTTGCACAGGTGTAGTGCTGCTCCGCTGCTGTGCACGAGCCATAGCTCGCCCGCTGGCGCCGCCGGCGCCCGTGCCGCATCGCTGTAGCTCGCCCCGACGATCACCCCGTGCTCGGCGTCGCCTTCCTGCGGCACCACCAGCACTTGGTCGCCTGGCGCCGGCAAACACACCGCACCCCATCCCGCCCCGGTCCAGGCAGACAGCACCGGCAGCCAACCGGTCAGAGCGCCTTCGGGCTGCAGCGAGACGCGCGCTGCATAGCGGGCCGGATCGACGCTCGCCACCACCCCGAAGCGAGGCTGGCCGAGTAAACGATCCAGCGACGCCGCTTGCGCCTTCAGCGCATTCAGGAGTCGTTCCATAGGGTACCCAACCTTGATGGTGCCTACGTAGCCGTGCTGGCGTTGCGCGCACGCATCTGCTGCGTGAAGCCGCGCGACACATCAAGCCGCCGCTCCACCGAATCGATCGAATATGTGCGGTCGAACGCAGTCCCGGTGCCCTGAAGCAGAATCTGCTGGCCCGGTGCCAGTGACAGTTCCCCCGGCATCTCGGCCACGATCACCCGCTCGTGCTGGGTCAGCTCCGCCAGTCGCTGCTGCGCCAGCTTCAGCGCCACATCCGGCGTGAGATTGGGTGCGATATAGACATAGCTTTGCGACGTTCCACCCGCCCCGCTCGCCTGGTTTGCAGACGCCGTCTGCACGTAGCACTGTGCGGCTCGGCTGTGCCAACTCTTTACCGTTACCTCGATGCCTTGCGCCAGCGTCAGTGACCGCTCCAGGTGCAGCGCGCTCAGCTCCGCCATCTGCAGTACCGTCGGTAGTACCGACGGTACTGTCGCACGGAAATGCAGCGTCGTTCCTTGCACCCACACGCTGAACCCTTCGTATTGCGCCAGCGTCACCAGCAGGTCCCACTCCGTAGTCGCCCGCGCGAATCCGTCCAGCACGAGGCTGTCGTGCTCAAGTTCCCAATAGCGTCCCACCGGGGTGGTCGTGGCCTGCACATCAGCCGACAACCCATGTCGCCCTGCCAGAGTTGTGGCAACGTCGCTCGACGTCTGGTTGGCGAAGGTCCCCTGCGCGCGCGCCTCGATCAGTTCCGCGCTCAGGTCACGCCCGGTCAGCCGCACCGCATCACCGAGCAGATCGATCTCGACCGAGTCCGCCCCGCCATGCAGCAGGTTCACATAGTCGCCACCGAGCGAGACCGCGATATCGATCAGCACGTCGTCCTGATCGGCCCACCATGCAGCGCCCCGCGTCGGGTCGGCCGACAGCGCCAGTCCTAACCGGAAGCGATCTGCAGCAAAGTGGCTGTTGTTCAGTACCTCCGCCTCAAAAGCACCTGGCACGAAATCGCCATTAGCCAGCACGCGTAGCCGCGGATAGCGCACCGCCACAGACGGATCGAGCAGACTACTATTGAGTTGCAACGCCACCCCCCGCCGAAGGATCGGTGGCCGGGATGTTCAAGGTCACCAACCCCGTCAGCATCGGATCGGCCAGCCCGTTCGCCTGGGCGATGCGGATCCACTGCGTGGCGTCGCCAAGTTGCTGCGCGGCTACTTGGAACAAATTGCCGCCGGTCACCGTGATCGTACGCATGGCCCCTCACGTATCCGCGTTCGCCAGGTTCGTCACAGCCCGGCCCACATAGCCGCGCACGGCCGTCAGCGCCGCGAGTTGCCCGGCCAAATTGGTGGTCGTGTCCAACCCCGTGGCATCCGACACCGACACAGTACCGAGCTGCCCCTCGGTTCCCGTAATGCCGGTGTCGATCTGCTGCGACGCTCTCGCCAGATCTGCACGCGCGCTGGCATAGGCGCTGCTCCCGGGCTGCGTTGCCTGGGCGGGGGCAAGCGAACCGATCACCCCGCCGAGCGCCACCGTGCTATCGAGACCCTGCGCGCTGGCAAGATCGCCCAGCACACTGGTGGCCAGCGACACCGTGGCCTCCACGGCCGCCGCCGTCTCGTCGCGCACGACCTTGCAGGTAACGCGGTAGGGAATCCAGTTGGAACGTGTGTAGTCCGCATCGAAGCGAGCGATCACCACGGTGTAGAAGAACCATTCCCAGGTCAGCGACCAGGAACCGCCCTCCGCCCGCATTAGGTCGAGCGCCCGCGCCCGCACCGCCGCGTCGTCGCCGCTGAACACGCCCGACCACACGATGTCGGAATCGTCGCGGCCCAGCGAATCGATCACCCGTACCCCGCCGGGAAGGTTGTGCACGGTCAGTCGCTGCTGGCCGCCCCAGCGCACCCGCTCCGGCAGCTCGAAATCCTGAAACAGGATCGGTCCCAGCAGCAATACGCCCTCGGCCATCGCTCAGCTCCCCACCATTCATGTCCCGTGCAAGGAGCCGGGCCAGGCCGGGCCCAGCCGTGGATCGAATCCCGTCATCCCGGACTGCGGACGATCGACGTCCCGCGCCAGCCGGTCTGACATCCAGCGTCCGACCCGGGCGCCGTCCAGAAACACGTCACCCTGCGCCGGTCCCGTGGATGTTGCCGCGGCCACTGGGGCCGCTGGCATTTGTGCGTCCGAAGCTGTGGTCGGCGCCCTCGGCGGTACCGCCTCCCAGGCGGGCGGCCGGAACGGCTCACGCACCACGAGCGGTGCCCGCCGGGTCTCGCGCTGATCCTGGGCCGGCATCGAAACTGACCTGCTGTCCGGCCCCTCGGGCGTCTCCGGCACCGCCACCGCCGGCAGTTGGCTGGCCGGAGATGCCGGTGCATACCGCGCGTAGCTCGGCGGCGACACGGCCTTCACCGTCACCACCGCCGGTGCCGACGCCTGCCCGCGCCCCGGCGGCATCGCGCCCTGGCGCGCTTCCACCACCACACGGGCGGGCTGTTCGGGTGCCACCGGCGACCGCAGCGCCTTCTCCAGCGGGCCGGCAACGCGCCCGGCCAACGACATACGCGGCATGGCGGGCGCTACAGCCATGATCGCCTGCAGCGGCCTGAAAGCAGCTGGCGGAGTCGCCGGCATAGACGTCTCCCGCCGGCGTCCTGCCTCGGCATCGGGGGCTGCCGTCTTCTCCGCCATGGCAAGACTGTGTACGGCCGGACCAGCCACACCGGCGCCCGCCGGTGCCGCCAATCCGCGCCCGCCCCCGACCCCACCCAACTGCGATAATGTCCGTAGCCGCACGGTCGTTGCTGTCAATGCCCGATCGTAGGCCGCCAGGTCATCCTTCAGAGCTGCGATGCCGGACGAAACGCCGTTCTCCAACACTAGTCGGATGCCGATTTCGTAGGCGTCGTCCATCACACCCCCCGGAGCGCATCGGCAACCGCCGCGCCAACCGCTACCGCCACGTACTCGGCATGCGCTGCAGCCACTGCCGCCAGCACGGGAGCCGGCGGTATGCCGACATCGCCGTTCTCGCGCCGCCGCAGCGCCGGCGAACGCCACCCGACCAGCGCCTCCGTCCTGGCCGCCTGCACCTCACCGCCAGCCGCTCCGGCCTCACCCGCCGCCACCGCGATTGCTTCGGCCTCCGCCGCCAGCGCCGCCTTCGCCACGAGACCTTGGTCCAGCCGCGCCAGTTGCCGCATCAACTCGCGCCCCGTCTGCCCGCGCAACATCATGGCCGTTCCTTCCACCGCATGGAGACGAAGTCGAACTCGCCGCCCCCGAGTGTCCCGAGCGCGACCACCCAGGCCAGGCGCTCGTCCGCCGGCAGGCTGAACGCCACGTCGAAGGGCACCCCGTTCCGGACCAGGTAGAGGCAATCCACCAGATCGGGGTGCCGACTCAGTTTCCCGCCAGTTCTCCGTTGGGCGATGGCGCCGAGCCGTCATCGAGCGCGGAGCCCACGGCCGCCAACCCGTCATCGCCCAGCCGCGCCACCAGTGCCTCGACCTGCCCCTCGGTGACGGGTGGAGGCACCGGTACGTCATCCAGCGCCGCTACCGAGCAGGCCAGCAACGCCATTCCGAGCCAGGGCTGATTCTGCGACAGCACCGGTCCGGCCGCCTTGAACAGCCGCAGCTTGTCCAGTGCAGTCAGCCGCCGCAGCGACAGCACGCGCCCACGCGAGTCAGTCACGGCCGGCGCTGCCTGCGCCGCCGCCACCAGCCGCGCCGACGGCGTCTCGAACGCCGCCTGCCGCTCCATCACACGCTCGTCCGTCGTGCGGCGAAGAACTCAAGCCGCTGCTTCACGCTGGAGTCGCCCTTCCACGTGCCGGCCTGCGCCAGCTTGAACACCGCCCCGGTGTACTGGTAGGTGCTGGTCGAGCCATCCGTCTCGTTGACGTACTGATAAAGTGTGCCCGCCGGCACTGCCGAGCCGGCAAAGAACGCAGCTTCGGCCTGGGCGATAAAATCATCCACCGCCGACGATCCCCGCTCCACCTCGAAATGGCCTTCCCACCCCTTGGGCAGTTCGGCCGCCATTTGGGTACCGTCGATGCGGTCGATCCGCACCGGCGCCGTTAACTGCCGGCTGTCGAACGCTGTCACATAGGTCAGGTCGATTCGACCGTACGGCCCCATCACCACCAGTTGGCAGTCGCGACCGACCGAAAAGTTCGTGCTCGTCACCGTGCCCTCCTTTACGCCGCCGACGCGCCGGACGCATTGGCCTGCGACTGCTGCGTCACCGTGACGGTCTGGCCGCCTTCGATGTTGACGATGAACTTCTCGTTAATCGCCTGGTACTGAATCTGCGCATCGGACTGCACGTAGCCTAGTCCGGTCCGGTTCGCCGGATTGTTCGAGGTGTCGCAGATCACGCTGAACGGCAGGTTGCTATCGGTGCTGCCGAGCATGCCCTGCGACAGCATTCCTTGCAGGAAGCTGAGCTGAGTGGCACGGATCTGCTGGAACAACGTGGTGTTGACCACCTGTCCCACATACTGCCCCATTCCGGCAGCCAGCGTAGCGGCGATATAGTTGGTCAACCGCGTGTAGTTGTCACCATTGATGGCGGCGTTGGACGAGCTGTTGTGACCACATCGGACGCCCCAATAGTATCCGCCGGGCTGAGGGTTCGAAATGACGTCGATGCCGGCCTGGAACAGCGCCTGCAGGTCCGCGCTGGCGTAGGTGTTCATCTGCCCCGACCCCGGTGAGCCTGACTTTTGGCTGCCCACCACGCTGTAGATCGGCTTGTTCAGGCTCGACTGCTCCGGCGAAAGATTGGCCAGCCGCCCGGCCACGAAACCCTGCGGCGAAACCAGCCGTAAAATGGCGTTCACCTGGTCATTCCACCATAGCCAGTCACCAAACATCAGCTTGCAGGCATAAGAGTCCAGGCCGGCGGACTGCATCGTCGCGACTGCGTTGGTGATGGTATCGCCGCTCGGCCCGGTCAGGATCATGTAGATCCCCTCGGACAATCCGAACGACTCCTGCGTGGTCCATTGCGTCGAATTGTCCGCGTCGGCCAGCACGGCAATGCTGCATCCCTGCCCACGTAGCGCATACATGCCCAGCCGCGGCAACTGATCCACGCCCACCAGGTTGCTCGCGCTCACATTCGCACCATCGGTTCCGGGCTGGCCGGTCACGAAGGTAAAAGTGAATGCATACGGCGCCGCCCCAGTCGCGTTAGCATTCGCCACCACAATCTGGCTTGGCCCACGCTGCGGTCCCAGCCCGCCATTCACCGCTGCCGCAAGGTTTTGCCAGAAAGTGGCTCCGGTACCGCCAATATTGTCGAACAATTCGATTGGTCCGCCGGGCAGCGACACCACCAGCCGCCACGTTCCGGCTTGTGACCCAGTCGTGAGCGCCACCGAGATCTGGCTACCCAGACTGCCCGTGTACAGAGCGGTGAACAGAAAGTTGGTGTTCGGCACCAAAAACTGCGCCGCTGTGTCGGTTCCGTCGGTCGCTCGCACACAGCGGAAGTTCGCAGCTCCCTGCTGTACTGCAGTCGCTACCTGCGTGGCCATATCGTACTTGCGCGCCACGATTGGACCGAAATTGTTGGCGTAATCTGCCATGGTGGCCACGATCACGGGCTGCCCTACGGGGCCCCAGCTCGCTGTGCCCACCACGCCGACTACATTGGTCGGCACGCCGTTAAGCATGAGATTCTGTGGCGGCACGATCTGCACATACAGATCAGGCACTACCAGCGCGGTGGTGTTCACGCTGCCCTGTTGGATGATCGGCATTCTTCAGCCTTTCTGCTTCGGCTGGCTCTGCGCCGGCGGTTGCACGCGCACCACGCAGGTCGCCTGCTCGGATGCCGATATGGTCGCGATCGAGGCAGCATCCCCGATCACGTCGCCCTTTACGTACGTCCCAAAAGGACGCACCACGACGAATTGGATGGTCATTGCAAACTCCTGGTCAACTGAGCAGGGTTGTCACGCTGCCCGAACCGAGTGGCGCAAGCGTTGTGTCACCGAAGATCATTGTCGGCAGCGTGTTGGAGACCGTGGTCAGGTAATCCACCGAATAGACCAGATCACGCCGGTACAACGCCGCATCCTGGCTCTGGTCGAATTCCGTTGTCCCCACGTAGCGCAGACGCCCCGAACTGCCGTCGCTGAGGGCGATGAAGCTGACCGATGACAGCGCATTATCGATCGTTGAGGCGACGCTGTCGCGCGAGGTTGGGTCCGGGCACCAGCAGCTGATCCGGAACTGCTGCAGCTGGCTGCGCGTCCAGCAAAGCACCGGTTGATCAGCCACTACGCGCGCCAACAGCAGCCCCGCGCCGGGCACCGTTACCGTCGCTCCGTTCACCAGCGCAATGCGCTGCGTGCGGATTAACTCCGCAAGCGCCGCCGCCACCAGCTCTGGCGTGTCTCCCGTCGCCGTCCGGTGGACAACCGCGAGGGAATCCACCAACAGCCCGGCCAGTTGCCCAGTCTCTGCCGATCCCGCGAAGGTCGCACTCGTTCCGGCCACGTTCACCGTCAGCGACGGCGTCGCGGTATTTGTCGCCACCAGCCCCTCGGCCCATCGCGTCGTGTTGCGTGAAGTATCCGCTTTGGGAAACACGGTGATGTTCAGCGTGCCCGCCGCCAGATCCGTCCGCAGCGACGCCGTGTTCGGCCAGCCGCGATAGATCTTCACTATCTGCGCAAGCACACCGCTGGAAGACGACCCATTCGGGTACAGGATATTGGTGATCGTCGACACCAGAGCGTTCTCGACATCAGACTGGTCGGCCATCGCCGCGAAATCTCCTTAGCTCAGGCGCACCTCGACGCGTAAGCTCGCGTTGTGTGCGCCAGCGCGCGGGCCTCAGCCGCAATGGCCGTCTATGGCATGTGTCACAGTACGGCCGTCCAGCGGAGCAACGGCAGGTTGGTCCCATCGGTGGTCGTTTCGAGGTAGCCGACACATCGGGCGTTCGGTGTCGGCTGCGTCGAGCGATAGGCGCCGATCGGGCTGTTGCTGCGGGGTAGCGGGTTGGGGATTTGCGCGACCGTCGCCGTCGGTG
>PLTJ01000384.1 GCA_003164455.1 Acetobacteraceae bacterium | reverse complement strand
ATGGTGCCGCGGAACAGGAAGTTCTCCTGCAGCACCACGCCGAAGCTGCGGCGCAGATGGGTCAGGTTGATCGAGCGCAGATCGTTGCCGTCGATCTTGACGTAGCCTTCGTACTCGCGATTGATGCCTTGCAGCAGCCGGGTGATGGTGGACTTGCCGGAGCCGGATCGTCCGACCAGCCCGACGGTGCTGCCGGCGGGGATCGCGAAGCTGATCTCATCCAGCGCGCGCGCCTTGGTGCCCGGATAGCTGAAGGTAACCTTGTCGAAGCTGATCGCGCCGTCGAAGCGCGGCCGCAGCCCGATGCCCGGCTTGGCATCCTCCTGCTGCTCGTTCATCACCGAGGCGGCCATATCCACCGAGTTGCGGATGTCCTGCATCTCTTCCATCATCCGCGCCACGCCGGCGATCGGCTGGGCCAGCCGGCCGCTGAGCATCATGAAGACCATCAGCCCGCCCACCGCCATATTCTCGTCGAGGGCGAGATAGACGCCGATCAGCATCACGCCGTAGCGCATGAACGCTTCCAGCGGGTGGACCAGGGTCTGCGGCCAGTTGACCAGGTCGAGCAGCTCCAGCTTCCAACTGCCGACGGCGGCGGTGGCGCCGTCCCAGGCTTCCTTGCGCTGCGGCTCCAGTCCGAGCGACTTGACCGTCCGGATGCCGCGCACGCTCTCGACCAGCACGGTGGACTTGGCCATTTCGGCGTCGGCGTAGCGTCGGAACACGCGGCGGACGGGGCGGACGAACGACAGGATGATCACCCCCATGAAGAAGGCGGCGATCAGCACGATCCAGGTCAATATCGGATTGAGGATGTAAAGCACGGGCAGCAGCAGCAGCAGCGTGACCACGTCGAGCAGGGTGGTCAGCACGCGCCCCGTGAGGAAGTCACGCACTTTGCCGATATGGCCGAGCCGGTACATGATCGCGCCGGCCTGGTTGTGCTCGTAGAAATCGATCGGCAGGCCAAGGATGCGCTTGAACATCTCCAGGTTGACCCGAGACTCGACCCGCCGGCCGACCACCACCGTCAACTGGCGGCGGATGAAGCCGAAATAGGCCTCGAACCCCGTGACGATGCCGATCACCGTCGCCACCAGGCCCAGCGTGTTGAAGCTGCGGAAGGTAACCACCCGGTCGATCACCACCATGATGAGCAGCATCGAGACGATGGTCAGCAAGGTCATCATCAGCGAGGCGATGAAGATCTCCTTCATCAACTTGCGATCATGCCAGACCAGGCGGGCCAGCCAGAGCAGGCTGAATGGCTCGCTGTCATAGGCGCTGCCGCGGTCGGCGCGCAGCAAAACCGTCTCACCGTCCCAACGCCCGGCCAGCGCCGCGGCATCGACCGGGGTGGGCTCGGTATCGACCTCCGAGCCCGGGTCACGGGTCCACACCTGGTCGCGGGCGCGATCAATACGGACCACCAGGACGGCGCCGCCATCCTTCAGCAGCAGCACGATGGGGCCGGATGACTGCGTGCCGAGCAGGCTCTCCCAGCGCATGCGGACGCCGCGCGCCCACAGCCCGGCAGCGCGCAGCCAGTCGACCAGCGCGGCCGGCTCGGGAGACCGGCCTTCCGGAAAGCGCAGGTCGTCGCGGTCCAGTTCTACGCCATAGTGGCGGGCGGCCATCATGACCGCGAGTACCCGCAGCTCGCCGGGGCTGACGCCCGCCGGCGGCACGCCGGCAACGGTGACGCCGCCGGGTCCCGGATCGGACCGCTGTAGCTGGCCTTCAGGAAGATCCAAAATCGCCACCCCTCTTCGAGGACCACGAGCCAGCCCGCGGAGGGGCGCACGGCCGAGCTATGCAAGACCGTGGCCGGGGGCGCCCGGCCTGTCCCGCATGCCGGCCCCACCCGCCGACGGCCGGGCTTATAGCACGCGCGTGAACGGTGCGAGAACAAAAACCACCCGCGCGTCCGCGTGTACGACGGTCTTCCCGGCGGCGCGGATCGGCAGCAGGATACCCAGGGCACCCGAGGGAGGACAGGATGGAATTGCCACAGGACAGCGTCGGCGCGTTCATGACCCGCGATATCCGGGGCGGGGGCGCCGGACCGCTCGGCGGCCTGGACTGGGCAGCCAAGGATTTGTTTGACCTGGCCGGCGAGGTGACCGGCTACGGCAACCCGGACTGGGCACGCACCCACGCGCCGGCCGCCGCCACCGCGCCGGTGGTGGTGGCCTTGCTCGATGCCGGCGCCCGGCTGGTCGGCAAGACCAAGACGGTGGAGATCGCCTTCGGCATGACCGGGGAAAACGTGTGGTACGGCACGCCGCGCAACCCGCGCGCGCCGGACCGCTTCCCGGGCGGCTCGAGTTGCGGCTCGGCGGCGGCGGTGGCTTCGGGGCTGGTCGATTTCGCGCTCGGCTCGGACACCGGCGGGTCGGTGCGCATTCCAGCCAGCTATTGCGGCCTGTTCGGCATTCGCCCCAGCCATGGCGCGATCAGCCTGGCCGGCGCCTGTCCGCTGGCGCCGAGCCTCGACACGGCGGGCTGGTTCGCCCGCGACGCCGCCCTGCTCGAGCGGGTCGGCGCGGTGCTGCTGCCCGGCGGCGGCGGTCCGGCCGAGGGTCCGCTGCTGCGCGTCGAGGAGGCCTGGGCAAATGCCGAACCGGCGGTGGCGGCGGCGCTGGCGCCGGCGCTGGCGCGGCTGGAGGCGAGCTTCGGGCCGGCCATCGGACTGGCGCTGGCACCGGAGGGGCTGCGCGCCCTGCAGGATGCCTACCGCGCCCTGCAAAGCCAGGAAGTATGGGCCTGCCTCGGCGGCTGGGTGAACGCCACCGGGCCGACATTCGGGCCGGGCGTGGCAGAACGCTTCACCGTCGCCCGCACCTTGCCGGAGGCCGAGGCCCTGGCGGGCCAGGTCGTGCGGCGGCGGATGCAGGCGCGGCTGCGGCCGTTGTTGGTGGGCGGCGCGGTGCTGGTCTACCCCACCAGCCCCTGCCCGGCGCCGTTGCTCGCCGCCAGCCCGGCCGAGCAGCAGCGCGTGCGTGAGGCCACGCTGTGCGTCACCGCGATCGCCGGCCTGGCCGGGCTGCCCGAGGTAACTCTACCCGCCGGCACGGTCGCGGGCGTGCCGGTCGGCCTGTCGCTGGTCGGCGGGCTCGGGTGTGACCGCGCGTTGCTGGGGCTTGCGAAACGGGCCGCCGGCGTGCTGGGTCTCGGCTGACTTTTCCTGCCCCCGAGGATGCAATGGATATTCGCCCAGCCGACCTGCCCGACCTGCCCGAGATTCAGGCGATCTATGCCCATCATGTGCTGCATGGCACCGGCTCCTTCGAGGAGGCGCCGCCCTCGGTGGAGGAAATGACGGCGCGGTTCGTGGCCGGCACCGGCCGTGGTTGGGGCTGGCTGGTGGCGGCGGATGCGACCGGGGTGATCGGTTATGGCTATTACGCCCAGTACAAGAACCGCTCGGCCTACCGGTTCACCGCCGAGGACAGCGTCTATGTGCGCGATGACGTCCGCGGCCAGGGGGTGGGCAAGGCCCTGGTGGCGGCGCTGATCACGCACGCCACCGCGCGGGGGTTCCGCCAGATGGTGGCGGTGATCGGCGACTCCGAGAACATCGGCTCGATCGGCCTGCATGCTTCCCTGGGCTTCGCGCGCATCGGCCTGCTGCGGGCCGTCGGGCTGAAATTCGGCCGCTGGCTGGACTCGGTGACGATGCAGCGCTCGCTCGGGGCGGGCGACGCGGACGTGCCGGGGGAGAAGACGCCGCTAGGGTAACGCCGCCGGCCGGTAGCGCCCGGCCAGGAAGGCATCGCCGGCCAGAGCCTGCCGCACCGCCGCCTCCCCGTCCGGGCCGGCGGTGACGACGACGCGGGCGAAAAAAGCCGCCGTGCCGCGGGCGCGGGCGAGGAACAGGCGGTGCAGCGCCTCCGCCACCGGGCCGCGCGGCGCACAGCAGGCACAGCCCAGGGCGTGACCGGGCAGGGCGACGGAAAACCGCGCCACCGGCAGCCCCGCCGGCGTCGCCGCGTCGCCCTCGATCAGCAGGGCGTCGCCGCGGCCCGCCGTGCCGGCGGGGGCGAACACCACGGGGATGCGGGCGTCGATGAAGATCGGCATAGACGTCACATAAGGATATCTTTATACGCGCACAAGTCATGGACACCCTGCTCATCGCCTTGCGCGCCTGCGCCGAGCCGACCCGCCTGCGCATCCTGGCGCTGGCGGCGCGCGGCAGCTTCTGCGTCATGGAGTTCACCGAAATCCTGGGCCAATCGCAGCCCCGACTGTCGCGCCACCTGCGCCTGCTCGGCGAGGCCGGACTGCTGGAGCGCGAGCGCGAGGGAGCGAACGTCTGGTTCACCCTGCCGCCGCCCGCCACCCTCGGCGGCTCGCTGGCCCGTGCGGTGCTGGAACGCCTGCCCGAGGACGATGCCACGCTGGCCACCGACCGCCGCCAGGCCGCCCGCGCGCTGGCCGAGCGGGCGCGCCAGGCCTCCGAGAGCTTCCGGCGCAAAGGCGCGGACTGGGACGAAATGCGGGCGCTGGAGTTGCCGGCCGGCGCCGTCGAGGCGGCGCTGCTGGGGCTGCTGCCGCCCTCCGGGCTGGGGCGGCTGCTGGACATCGGCACCGGCACCGGGCGGCTGCTGGAGGTGCTGGCCCCAAGGGTCAGCGCCGGCCTGGGCGTGGATGCCAGCCGGGCCATGCTGGCGCTGGCGCGCTCGCGGCTGGCGCGGCCCGGGCTGACCCATTGCGCCGTGCGCCTGGCCGACATGTACCGCCTGCCGCTGGCCGATGCCGGCTTCGATCTCGTGGTGCTGCAAATGGTGCTGCACTACGCCGAGGACCCCGCGGCGGCGCTGGCCGAAGCGGCACGGGTGCTGCGACCGGGCGGGCGGCTGCTGGTGGTGGACCTCGGCGCGCACGCCCGCACCGACGTGATGATCCGGCTGGCGCATCGCTGGCCCGGCTTCGACGACAGGCGCATGCGCGACCTGTTCGACCACGCCGGCCTGGCGCCCGAGGCGGCGCTCGCCGTGCCCGGCGTGCTGGAGGTTCGGCTGTGGCCGGCCATCCGCGTGCCCGCCCTTGCCGATCGGATTCCGGAGACCACGCCATGAACCGCCCTGCCCTGCTCGACGCCCTGCGCCGCCACGTGCTGCTGGCCGACGGCGGCATGGGCAGCCGCGTGCAGGCGCTGACCCTGGACGTCGAGCGCGACTACTGGGGGCGGGAGAACTGCACCGACGTGCTGGTGCTGTCGCGCCCCGATCTGGTGCGCGAGATCCACCGCGGCTATTTCGCCGCCGGCGCCGACATGGTGGAAACCAACACCTTCGGCGCCTCGCCGGTGACCCTGGGCGAATTCGATCTTGCAGACCGGGCCTTCGAAATCAACAAAGTGGCCGGCGAGCTGGCGCGCGAGGCGTCAGAGCAGTTCGCCGATCAGCGGCACCGCTGGGTGCTCGGCAGCATCGNNGGACGAAACTGCCGAGCCTCGGCAATATCGCCTACGACGCGCTGGAGGCGGCACTGGCCGAGCAAAGCCGCGGCCTGATCGCCGGCGGGGTCGATGCCATCCTGATCGAGACCTGCCAGGACCCGTTGCAGATCAAGGCAGCGGTGAACGGCGCCAAACTGGCCCGCGCGGCGGCCGGCGCCGAGACGCCGATCTTCGTGCAGGTGACGGTGGAAACCACCGGCACACTGCTGGTCGGCCCCGACCTCGCCGCCATCGCCACCATCGTGCAGGCGCTCGACGTGCCGCTGATCGGGCTGAACTGTGCCACCGGCCCGCAGGAAATGGCCGAGCACCTGCGCTGGCTGGCGGCCAACTGGCCCGGCCTGATCAGCGTGCTGCCCAATGCGGGGCTGCCTGAACTGGTAGACGGGCACACGCATTATCCGCTGCAACCGGCCGAAATGGCAAGCTGGGTGGAACGCTTCGTCGCCGAGGACGGCGTCAACCTGATCGGCGGCTGCTGCGGCACCGATGTCGGCCACATCGCGGCGTTGGATGCCATGCTGCGCCGGCGCGGCGAGCCACGCCCGGCGCCGGTCGAGCGCCATGCCGTCTGGGTGCCCGCCGTCGCCAGCCTCTACCAGCAGGTACCGTTGCGTCAGGAAAACGCTTTCTTCGCCATCGGCGAGCGCTGCAATGCCAACGGCAGCAAGAAATGGCGCGCGTTGCAGGAGCAGCACGACTGGGACGGCTGCGTGGCGGTCGGCCGCGAGCAGCTCGGCGAAGGCAGCCACAGCCTGGATGTCTGCACCGCCTTCGTCGGGCGCGACGAGCGCGGCGAGATGGACGAGGTGATCCGCCGCTTCACCGCCAGCGTCAACGTGCCGCTGGTGATCGACTCCACCGAAACCCCGGTGATCGAAAGCGCACTGAAACTGCATGGCGGCAAGCCGA
>PLTJ01000298.1 GCA_003164455.1 Acetobacteraceae bacterium | reverse complement strand
TGCCCACCGGCACGTCGACGATGCGCCCGGTGCGGCTGACCGTGTCGCCCTCGCGGATGGCACGGTCCTCGCCGAAGATCACCACGCCGACGTTGTCGGACTCAAGGTTCAGCACCATGCCGCGCACGCCGGCCGAGGGGAACTCGACCAGCTCACCGGACATCACGTTCTGCAGGCCGAAGATGCGGGCGATGCCGTCACCCACGCTCAGCACCTGGCCGGTCTCGGCGACATTCGCCTCGGTATCGAACGAAGCGATCTGCTTCTTGAGGATGTCCGAGATCTCGGCGGGGCGAATCTCCATCTCAGGCGGCTCCCTTCATGGCGTACTGCAGGCGCTGCAGCCTGGACTTCAGTGAGGTGTCATAGAGGCGGGCGCCAACCTTGACGATCAGGCCGCCCAGCAGCGAGGGGTCCACCTGCGTGACGATGTTGACGTTGCCATAGCCAGCCTCGATCAGGCGGGCACGAAGCTGCTGTTGCTGGACGTCGGTCAGCGGATGGGCCGTCTCGACGTGGGCCACCACGACGCCGCGCTTCTCGGCGACCAGGGCGGCGAAGGTGGCGACGATGGCGGAGAGAGAGCGCATGCGGCGGTTGGCCACCACGACGCCGACGAAATCCTGCACGATCTTGCCGAAGCCCTGTTCGGCCAGCACCGCACGCATGGCCCGGCCGGCGGTGTTCACGTCCACCAGCGGGGAGGCAAGCAGGGTGCGCAACTGCGCGCTTTCCGCGATCAGCCGCCCGAGCGCCTCCATCTCGTCGACGGTGGCGTCGAGGGCATGCTCATCCTCGGCATGCGCGTAGAGCGCGATGGCGTACCGGTTGGCCAGTGCGCCCCCGGTATGTGCTGCTGTGCCGCCAGACGCCAAAGCTGCGGTTCCGTCTGTTGGGGCCGCCGATGCGGCCGGGGAGGTTGCCGGCACGTCTGCGCATGCGGCGGTCGGGCTCTAGCATGGGGTTTTGGGGGGTGCAACACGCCGCGATCGGGGGTTGGGACACGACTCGACGCGACGCTGGTCAGGCCGACTCGATGCGGCGCGAAATCCATTGGCTGATGCTGACGCCTTCGGCAGCCGCGCGTAGCGCCGCCTTGCGGTGCAGGTCCGGTTGGGTGCGCAGCAGGATCTTGCCGTTGAACGGCCGGTCCGGCTGCTTCCCGCGTTCGGTGCACAGGTCGAGATAGGCGTCGATGCTGTCGCGGAAAGCCTGCACCAGTTCCGCCGCCGCGGCGCCCTCGAAGTGGACGACGTCGCGCAGCCCCGCGACCGTGCCAGACAGCGTGCCATCCTCCGGGTCGATGTCGATCGGCCCCGCCATGTAGCCCTTGTATTCCATCACGGCCCGATCTCCGCATTGCTCAGGAACTGACGCACCGCGTCCACCGCCCCTTTCTTCGTCGTCGGCGCTGGATGCGGCCGGTGGAACACCGCGACGACACCGTTCAGCACCATCGCTATGCGGCTGCCCGCACGTTCCATGACTTCCCCGCCCAGCGCCACGACCAAGCCCTCGATGTCCCGCCACCTGATGTCGGATCGCGTGGGGCGGGCAAAGATGGCGGCCAACACCTTGCGATGCGCGCTGTTCATGCCGTCATGTGATAGCGCGATGCGCTATCGAGATGCAAGAAAAACCCTACAGGAAACTCACCGGGTCCACATCCACGTCCACCCGCACATTGCCGCGCACCGGGACGGCAGCCAGCCAGTCGCGCAGCAGGGGCTGCACCGGGATGTCGCGCCGCGTCTTCAGCAGCAGCCGCCGCCGGTGCCGGCCGCGGAGAATGGCCAGCGGCGCCGGCGCCGGGCCAAGGACCAGGATTCCCTCGCCATGCGGCGCCGCACGGCCGAGGTCGCGGGCCACCGTGTCGGCGGCCTGGGCGGTGTCGGCCGAGACGATCAGGGCGGCCAGCCGGCCGAAGGGGGGCCAGTTGCCGGGCCGGCGCTGCGCCGCCTCGCGGGCCATGAACGCCGCCAGTTGGCCGGACAGCAGAGCCTGCATCACCGGATGTTCGGGGGAAAAGGTTTGCAGCAGCACCCGCCCCGGCGCCTCCGCGCGTCCGGCGCGGCCGGCCACCTGGTGCAGCAACTGAACCGTGCGCTCGGCCGCCCGCAGATCGCCGCCGGACAGGCCCAGATCGGCGTCCACCACGCCGACGAGGGTGAGGTGGGGGAAATGCCAGCCCTTGGCGACGATCTGGGTGCCGATGATCAGATCCACCTCGCGCGCGGCGATGGCGCGCGCCGCCTCGGCGCTGGCCTGTGGGCCGGGCAGCGTGTCGGAGGCCATGACCAGCGTGCGGGCCTCAGGGAACAACGCGGCCGCCTCCTCGGTGATGCGCTCCACGCCGGGGCCCACCGGGGTCAGGCTGTGCTCGGCGCCGCATTCCGGGCAGGCCAGTGGGATCGGCACCGCATGGCCGCAATGGTGGCATTGCAACTGCTTGCGCGCCCGGTGCTCGACCAGCCAGGAGGTGCAGTTTGGGCAAGCCATGCGATGCCCGCAGGCCCGGCACAGCGTCAGCGGGGCATAGCCGCGGCGGTTGAGGAACAGCATCGCCTGTTCGCCCTGGGCAAAGGCGGCACGCACCGCCGCCACCAGGGGCGGCGACAGGAACCGGCCGCGCTCCGGCGGGGTGGCGCGCTGATCGATCAGCACGATCTCCGGCATGCCGGCGCTGCCGTGCCGCTCGGGCAGATGCAGGCAGCGGTAGCGGCCGGCCTGCACGTTCGCCACCGTCTCCAGGCTGGGCGTGGCGGAGACCAGCACCGCCGGCGCCGCGCACAGCCGGGCGCGCACCACCGCCATGTCGCGGGCGTGGTAGACCACCCCCTCCTCCTGCTTGAAGGCGGTCTCGTGCTCCTCGTCGACGATGATCAGGCCGAGGTCGGGAAACGGCAGGAAAAGCGCAGAGCGGGCGCCCACCACCACCGGCGCCGTGCCGCCGTCCACCGCCCGCCAGGTGGTGCGGCGCACGCGTGCGGAGAGATCGGAATGCCACACCGCCGGCGCCACGCCGAAGCGATGGGTAAAGCGATCGAACCACTGCGCGGACAGCGCGATCTCGGGCAGCAGCACCAGCGCCTGGCGGCCGCCGCGCAGGCATTCCGCCACCGCCTCCAGGTACACTTCCGTCTTGCCCGAGCCCGTGACGCCGTCGAGCAGGCTCACCGAAAAGACGCCGTCCCGGACCGCCCCGCGCAACGCCGCCGCGGCGGCTTCCTGATCGGGCGAGAGGATCCGGCCGGGGTGCTCCGGGTCCGGACGCTGGAAAGACAGCGACGCCGGCATGGTGGCGGGCAGCAGCAACCCCGCCTCGGCCATCGAGCGAACCACACCCGACGAAACCTCGGCGAGGCGCGCCAGATCGACGCCCAGGCGCGGCTGCCCATCCGCCAGCGCCGCCAGCACACGGTTGCGCGCGTCGGTCAGGCGGGTCGCGGGCAAAGGGTCGGCCAGGCGCCAGCCCGTGTGCTGCGGCTCCGGGCGCAGCGCGTTCACCCGCAGCGCCATTGCCAGCACCTCGCCAGGCGCGGCAAGCGTGTAGGAAGCGATCCAGTCCACCAGGCCACGCAAATCGGCGCGCATCGGATTGCCGTCGATGCGCCCGGAGATGGGTCTCAGACGGTTGTCGCCCACCGTCGCCTCGCCCGGAGCGTCCCACACCACGCCCACCGTCTCGCGCCGGTTCAGCGGCACCAGCACCAGATCGCCGGGCGCCACCGCCATGCCGCGTGGCACCCGGTAGTCGAAGGGGCCGGCGAAGGGGTAGGGCAGCAGTACAGGCACCCGCTCCGTCGCCGGGGGCGGTTCCGGCGCGGGCGACTCGAACAACTTGCCAAGCCTGCGCTTTTGGTGGATGCCGGCCATCCGCTATGCTGTGCCTGATTCGGCACCGCCGGGAAAGATCGTCAGTATGGGACGCCTGTCATGAAATTCTTCATCGATACCGCGGACATCGCGGAAATCAAGGCACTGGCCGCCACCGGCCTGTTGGACGGGGTAACCACCAATCCCACGCTGATCGCCAAGTCGGGCCGCCGCATCCTGGANNCAGGGCACGATGGTCAACGTGACGCTGTGCTTCTCGGCGGCGCAGGCGCTGCTGGCGGCCAAGGCGGGGGCCACCTTCATCAGCCCCTTCGTCGGCCGGCTCGACGATATCGGCCAGGACGGCATGGAGCTGATCGCCGACATCGTGCAGATCTATGACAATTATCCGGCACTGACGACCGAGGTGCTGGTGGCCAGCGTTCGCCATCCGATCCATGTGATCCAGGCGGCCAAGTTGGGCGCCCACGTGGTCACGCTGCCGCCGGCGGTGCTGCGCGCGCTCTACAAGCACCCGCTGACCGACAAGGGACTGGCGGCGTTCCTGGCCGACTGGGCGAAGACGGGGCAGCAGATCGTCGCGCCGGTTAAGCCCTGATGACCAAGGCGGCGCCAGCCAACGGGTCTGTCGATCCGGAGGCGGTCGCCACCTTTCTCACGGCTCACCCACGCTTCCTGACGGAGCGGCCGGCGCTGTACCGCGTCCTGGCGCCGCCGCGGCGCGTGCATGGCGAGGTCATGGCCGACCATATGGCGGAAATGGTGCGCGCCGAGCGGGAGCATGCCGCCGCCATGGCGGAACGGGCCGACGGCGTGCTGGCGGCCGGGCGTGCCGCCGCCGGCATGACCGCGCGGGTGCATGAGGCGGTGCTGGCGCTGATCGGCGCCGGCGACATCGCCGAGTGCGTCGCCGCGGTGTTCCCGGCCCTGCTGGCGGTGGACGCCGCCGCGCTGTGCATCGAGGCGCCGCTGCCGGGAGCGCACCAGTTGCCGCCCGGGACGGTGGCGCACCTGCTCGGCGGCCGGGCGGTGGCGCATAGCAGCGATCCCGCCGAGGCGCGTCTGCTGCACGGCGAAGCGGCGGGCCTGGCACGCCACGAGGCACTGGTGCGCGTTCCCGGCGAGCCGGCGGCGCTGCTGGCGCTGTCGGCACGCGAGCAATGGACGCTGGACCCGGCGCAGGGGGCGGGCGCGCTCGCCTTCCTCGGCCGGGCGGTGGCTGCCGCGCTGGGACGGTGATGCTCGCGGAAGCGGCGCGGGGGGAATTTCTCGACTGGCTGGCGCATGAACGGCGCGCCTCGCCGCTGACGCTGGAGGCTTACGGGCGGGATATCGGTTCGTTTCTCGGCTTTCTGACTTTGCACCTGGGTGGCGAGCCCGATCTGTTGGCGCTCGGTGGGCTGCGGCTGGCGGATTTCCGGGCCTGGCTGGCCCATGAGGCGGGCGACGGTGCGGGCGGAGCGACACGGGCACGGCATCTTTCGGCGGTGCGCAGCTTCTTCCGCTTCCTGGCACGGCGGCACGGCCTGGCCAATCCGCAGATCCGCCTGCTCGAATCGCCGAAGACGCGCCGGCCGCTGCCGCGGGCGCTGACCCGGGGGCAGGCCCGGGCGGTGGCGGAGGATATCGGCGAAGAGTCGGAGGCGGCCGGCACGCAGGCCCGCGACATTGCCCTGTTTTCGCTTTTGTATGGCTGCGGGCTGCGGATTTCCGAGGCGCTGGGGCTCGACGTGGGGGCGGCGCCGCTGCCGGGCGGAGTCGCCGCGCTGCGGGTGGTGGGCAAAGGGGAAAAAGAAAGAATCGTGCCGGTGCTGCCGGTGGTACGGGCGGCGATGGCGGTGTGGCTGCGCTATCACCCCTCCCCCACGCCCGAGGCGCCGCTGTTCACCGGGGCACGCGGGGGGCGGCTGAACCCGGGGGTGGCGCAGCGGACGATGCGCAGCTTCCGCCGGCACAACGGCCTGCCGGAATACGCCACGCCGCATGCGCTGCGGCACTCGTTCGCCACCCATCTGCTGGCCGGCGGCGCCGATCTGCGCTCCATCCAGGACCTGCTGGGCCATGCCAGCCTGTCCACCACGCA
>PLTJ01000366.1:293-11975 GCA_003164455.1 Acetobacteraceae bacterium | reverse complement strand
TGATGGGCGACTTCATCACCCTTACGCAGCACAAACTTCCCGTGAAGGTCGTCATCTTCAATAACGGCACGCTTGGGTTTGTCGAGATGGAGATGAAGATTGCCGGATACCTGCAAACCGGGGTTGATCTCGTCAATCCCGACTTCGCTGCCATGGCCCAGGCGATGGGGGTGTTCGCCCGCCGCGTCGAAGACCCGGCAGACCTGGAGGCTGCCACGCGCGAGGTCTTTGCCCATGACGGTCCGGCGCTCCTTGACGTGGTGACCAATCGCCAGGAACTGGCCATGCCGCCCAAGACCCACCTCACGCAAGGGCTCGGCTTCGGCCTCTACGCGCTGAAGGCGGTGCTGAACGGGCAGGGAGACGAAGTCGTCGATCTCGCCCGCTCCAACCTGTTTCGCTGAGAAACCCCGGTAGCAGGCGCATCCAGGCCCCTGGCCGGCAGCAGCTCGCCCTGGCCCCGCAGCCCTCACAAATCGGATTGCATCGCCCGCCGGGATAGCGGATATCCCTGATACACGTGCGATCATTCCAAAACAGCACCGTAACCGGGAGGGATCGAATGACCAGATTTACCCGCCGCACCCTGTTGGCCACCAGCGCGGCGCTGCCGCTGGTCGCCATCGGCCGCCGCCCGGCCGGCGCGGCCGAGTTCACCTACAAGTATGCCAACAACCTGCCCGCCACGCACCCGCTGAACGTGCGCACCGGCGAAGCGGCCGCCCGCATCAAGGAGGCCACCGGCGGGCGCGTCGAGATCACCATCTTCCCCAACAGCCAGCTCGGCTCCGACACCGACACGCTGAGCCAGTTGCGCGACGGCGCGGTGGAGTTTTTCACCCTCTCGGGACTCATCCTGGCCATCCTGGTGCCGGTCGCCGCGATCAACGGCGTCGGCTTCGCCTTCAAGGACTACGACCAGGTCTGGCCGGCCATGGACGGCAAGCTCGGCGCCTTCATCCGCGGCGAGATCGACAAGCGCGGCCTGGTCGCCTTCGAGAACCAGTATGACAACGGCTACCGCCAGATCACCAGCGCCAGCAAGCCGATCCGCGTCCCCGAGGACCTGAACGGGTTCAAGATCCGGGTGCCGCCGAGCCCGCTCTGGACCGGCCTGTTCACGGCCTTCGGCGCCTCGCCCACCAACATCAATTTCAGCGAGACCTACTCCGCGCTGCAAACCCGCCTGGTGGACGGCGAGGAAAACCCGCTGGCGGTGATCGACGCGGCCAAGCTGTACGAGGTGCAGAAATACCTCTCCGTCACCAACCACATGTGGGACGGGTTCTGGATGCTCGCCAACCGCGGCGCCCTGGAGGCGTTGCCGAAGGACGCGCAGGATATCGTGCGGCGTGAGTTCAACCGCTCGGCGCTGGACCAGCGCGCCGACATCGCCCACCTGAACGCCACCCTGGAAGGCGCGCTGCAACAGAAAGGCCTGGAGTTCATCGCCACCGATCCGGCCGCCTTCCGCGCGGCGCTGAAAAAGGCCGGGTTCTACGCGGACTGGCAGGGAAAATTCGGCAAGCAGGCCTGGGACGTGCTGGAAGGCGCGGTCGGCAGCCTGGCCTGATGGCTGCGACCACTCCCGCCCGCCGGCTCGGCGGCGCGATCGAGACCGTGCTGCGCGTCGTCGTCGAAATCCCGACGGCGGTGCTGGTGCTGGCGGAGATCGCCGTGCTGCTGGCCGGGGTGATCAGCCGCTTCGTCTTCCACCACCCTTTCGTGTGGAGCGACGAACTGGCCTCCATCCTGTTCCTGTGGCTGGCCATGTTCGGCGCCGTGGTGGCCTTGCAGCGCAGCCAGCACATGCGCCTGACCGCCATCGTCGCCGGCCTGTCGCCGCGCTGGCAGATGCGTGCGCAGGTGCTGGCGGTGGCCGTACCCACGCTGTTTCTGCTGCTCGTGCTGCCCCGGGCGCGGAACTACGCCGCCAACCAATGGTTCATCGAAACGCCGGCGATGGGCCTGCCCGACATCGTCCGCGCCGCCGCCATCCCGGTCGGCTGCGCCTTGATGTTTTGCACATCCGTCATCCGGTTGTGCCGATTTCGACTGGCCGATTTGGGTTTCGTTGCCGCCGCGCTGGCGGTGGTGGCGACGGGGCTGTGGCTCGGCGCGCCAACGTTGCGCGCGATCGGCAACTGGAACCTGGTGTTTTTCTTCATCGTGCTGCTCGCCGCCGCGGTGCTGCTCGGCGTGCCGATCGGCTTCGCTTTCGGCTCGGCGACGCTGGCCTTCCTGATGTGCGCCACCCACGTGCCGCTGACCATCATCGTCAGCCGCATGGACGAGGGCATGTCCTCCCTCGTGCTGCTGGCGGTGCCGCTGTTCGTCTTCCTCGGCCTGCTGATCGAAATGACCGGCATGGCGCGCGCCATGGTGGCCTTCCTGGCGGCCCTGGTCGGCCATGTTCGGGGCGGGCTCTATTACGTTCTGCTCGGCGCGATCTATCTGGTATCCGGCATCTCGGGCTCGAAGGCGGCCGACATGGCGGCGGTGGCGCCGGTGCTGTTTCCCGAGATGAAGCGGCGCGGCAGCAACGAGGGCGAAATGATCGCGATCCTCTCGGCCTCCGGCGCGATGAGCGAGACCATTCCGCCCAGCTTGGTGCTGATCACCATCGGCTCGGTCACCGGGGTGTCCATCGCCGCCCTGTTCACCGGCGGCCTGCTGCCCGGCTTCGTGCTCGCAATCACGCTGGCGCTGGTGGCCTGGCGACGTTCCCGCGGCGAGGCGGCGGGGAAAAAGGCACCGACCCGCGAGGTGTTGCGTACGCTGGCGATCGCCTTTCCCGCGTTGCTGTTGCCCTTCGTCATCCGCACCGCGGTGGTGAAGGGTATCGCCACGGCCACCGAGGTTTCCACCATCGGCATCGCCTATGCCGTCGTTGCCGGGCTGCTCGGGCTGCTGCTGTCGCGCCTGTGCGGCTGGCGCTTCTATTCGTTCGAGTGGCGGCGGATCGGCCCGATGCTGCTGGAAACGGCGGCTCTGTCGGGTGCCATCCTGCTGATCATCGGCACCGCCACCAGCATGGCCTGGGCCCTGACGCAGTCCGGTTTCTCGCGCCAACTGGCCGCCTTCATGGCGGCGATGCCGGGCGGCTGGTTCGGCTACATGCTGATTTCCATCGTCGCCTTCGTGGTGCTGGGCAGCGTGCTGGAGGGGATTCCGGCGATCGTGCTGTTCGGCCCGCTGCNNATCCTCGCCATGGGCATCGGCCTGTTCGCCCCGCCGCTCGGCGTCGGCTACTACGCGGCCTGCGCCATCGGCCGGGTGTCGCCGGACGTGGGCATGCGACGGATCTGGCCCTACCTCGGCGCCCTGTTGATCGGCCTGCTGGCGGTGGCCGCCATCCCCTGGATTTCCACCGGGTTCCTGTGACCGCGCGGGCCCGGGAACCCGTCCCTCAGGCGCCGGCGGCGAAGGTTTCTTGCAGGCCCGTCAAGGTATCGACGCAAAGCATAGCCGTTCCACGGTAGAAATCCGTGGCCGCCAGCCGGCCGATCTCCGCCAGGCATTCGCGCGCCCACCGGCCCGGATGGCCGTTGAAAAACGCAGCGGCCGTCTCGAAATTCCGCTGCGCCTCCAGTTGATCTCCGGCCTCCAGGATTTGCCCGGCGCGGGCCAACAGAACGGCCAGGAACGCCAGTTCGAAGGCCAGATGGTCCGCTGGCTCGCGCCCGGCATTGGGTGCCTCCAGGCCGGCCTGGGCGAAGGCTTGCCGCACGTCCTCGGTGCAGTCCGCGAACAGCAGCCGATCGTTCGTGGTCCAGACCGATTCCCACATCGGCACGGGATTCTCCGGACCGATGAAAAGAGCCGTATTATCCAGCTCGATGTCGGCCAGCGCCGCCTCGCTCAGATCGGCGAAAACCCCGCGCACCGTCTCGAGCGCGGCGCGGGCATCGGCGCCCTCGCCGTACAGCGGCCACATCTCGGCGACGTGGTCCCGGGCGCACCGGCGCAGCAGGTCCACTTCAAGCCCGGGGCGGAAGATACTCGCGAAAAACCCGCACGCCGCGCTTTGACCAATCAAAATGTCCGCGTCCATTGCCGTCCCGCCCCGCTCCACCGTCGATCAGGCTACAGACCGATGAGCACGTGCATGTTGAAGAAGACAAAACGTCCGAGCACCTCGCCCGCCAGGGCGACGAAAAGCGCGCCTGTTCCCAGCAAGGAAAGCAGGACCACGTTGCCCCTCATGACGGTGGCGGCGACATGGACGAACAGTGCGGTGCCCACGATCAGCAAGACGACCTGCAACACATAAGGGCCAAGGCCGTCTGTCAGCAGGGCGGAAGTCGCCGATACGCCCCTGGCATTCGTCGCCAGACCGGCAAACAGGCTCACCGGAATTTCGATGAATTTCGCCACCAGCCCCAGCGCGGCAAACAGCAGCACCAGGCTCATGATGCGGGCGATCGGCGAGCGCGCCTCGCCGTTGCTCTCGCCGGACCAGCGCGAACAGGCCAGCAGGCCGGTGGCCAAAGCCCCGAGCAGAAGCGCCGCGCCAACGAAGTTCAGCAGTGTCGCCGGCGAATTCCAGGCCGGAACCGTGACGATCATATACACCCGGCTCATCACGAAAATCGTCGCCAGGCCGAGCAGGCCCGCCACGGCGGCGACCAGCCGGGAGAAGGCCCTGAACAGGACGATGTGCCGGGTAATCGTCAGCACCACCAGGCAGCCCAGGAAAGCGCTGGTGCACAGAATCTCGCGGCTCAGCCAGGAATGCGCCAGGTTGAGGATCGCGAACGGGCTGTGCGTGGGCGTGCCCAAATGACCGAAGGAAAAGAGCAGGCCGGCCACCCCCAGCACGAGGCTGAAAAACTCCCGGCCCTTGAGCAGGTCGCGTGCAGCGGCGCCACCCGTCAGGCAAGCCAACTCCGACACGATCAACAGGCCCACCGACATTTGGACCAGGATGGTAAAGATGACGAGGGGCCATTCGGTGCCGAACATTGCTAAACCTCCTCGGGATTGCGGATCGAACCACTGGCGGAACCCATCGGCTTCGCGGTTCGTCCTGGCGTCACGAAGAGATTCGGTTTCGTGATGGCGGGATCGGGCAGCGGCGCTATCAGCGCGGATTCCCCGAACTGCTTTTTGAGCGCCTCGTACTCCCCGAAGGTGAGCGAACGCGTGGGGCAAGCGGCCACGCAGGCCGGCGGCTTACCCTCCCTCTGGAAATCGATGCAGAAGTTGCACTTGGTCATCACCCCGGCCGCCGCATTGTATTGCGGCGCGCGATACGGGCAGGCCCATTCGCAGTAGTGGCAACCGATGCATTTGGAGGCGTCGACAAGGACGATGCCGGACTCGTCCTTGTGCATCGCCGTCGTCGGACAGACGCTCACGCAGATCGGTTCCTCGCAGTGGTTGCAAGCAACCGAAATGTAGTAGGCGAACACATCCTGAGTGAGCGTGTTGTCATTCCGCTGCACCCAACCCCCGCCGGCATATTCCGACACACGCCGCCATTTGACGCCATCGGCAAGGTCGTTCTTGTCCTTGCAGGCGATCATGCAGGTCTTACAGCCCGTGCAAGTTGCAATGTCGATATGAAACGCGGGATGCTTCAACATGACGTTCATCCTCTACGCCCTGGCAACTTCGACCAGGCTGGAATGCTGTGGGTTACCCTTGGCCAACGGACTGGGATGCTGCGTCGTCAGCATGTTGGCACTGCCCGCGTGGTCGTGGCCCTCGGCATCGGGCGCGTACCACGCTCCCTCGGGCAGCAACACGACCCCAGGCATGACGCGAGGCGTGACCTTCGCTGCGATCACGCTTGTCCCCCGATCATTGAATACACGCACCGAATCCCCGTGCCGAATGGCGCGTTGTCCGGCGTCGATGGGATTGATCCACAACTCCTGCGGCGCGACCTCCTTCAGCCAGGGAACGTTGCCGTAGGTCGAGTGCGTGCGTTGCTTGTAGTGGAAGGTCACGAGCTGGAGCGGGAACTGGCTCCGCCGGGGGCTCAGATAGCCTTCCGGCTCGCCAGTGAATTCGGGCACCGCCGGAATGCGGTCGCCCTCGGGCAATTCCCAACTGTGCCCGATATCCCACAGCCTTTTCGAAAAGATTTCGATCTTGCCAGACGGTGTCGTCAACGGGTTGGCCACCGGATCGTCCCGGAAGGTCTTGTACGCGACGAACGGCGCCCCCGGGTTCTTGACCTTGACGACGCCCATTTTCCAGGCATCGTCGAGTGTCGCCGGCAGGCCCGGCACATTCGGGCGGGATTGCTCCAGCAGGTACTGCAGCCACTGGTCCCGGGTCCGCCCTTCGGTGAACTGGTCGCGTACCCCGAGGCGCCCGGCGAGATCGGCGCAAGTGTCGTATATGTCGCGGGATTCGAACAGAGGCTCGATGACCTTGTGGGCGAATATGGCGTATGCCATTTCGCTGGCGGCCTCGGACACCGTGAAGTCGTTTTCTTCCAGGTTGGTCGTTCCCGGCAGCAGGATGTCGGCGAAGCGGGCGCTGGGCGTCATGAAATTCTCATGCACCACGATCATCTCGCACTTGCTTTCGTCGCCCAGAATCGCGGCCGTGCGATTGATGTCGGCGTGCTGATTGACCAGCGCGTTGCCGGCGTAGTTCCAGATGAACTTGATGGGAGCCTTCAACCGGTCCCTGTTGTGGACACCATCGCGCAGCGCCGTCATCTCCTGGCCGCGCATGATGGCATCGGTCCACATGAACACCGAGATCTCGTCCTTGACCGGGTTGGTCAAGGTCGGGAACAGGGCGAAGGGAATGAGGAAACCACCTTCGCGTGCGCCCGTATTGCCGCCGGCGATGCCGACATTTCCGGTCAGGACCGCCAGCATGGCGATCGCCCGGCAGGCGTCCTCGCCGTTGGAGTGACGCTGCGGCCCCCATCCCTGGCTGATGCAGCACGGCTTGGCCTGACCGATCTGGCGGGCCAGCCGGACGATCGTTTCCGCGGGCACGCCGCAGATTGTCGCGGCCCAGTCTGGCGTCTTGGCCTGGCCGTCCGGACCTTGGCCGAGGACATAGGCCTTGTAGGACGAATTCGCCGGCATCCCGGCCGGCATGTGCTCCTCGTCGAAGCCCACGCAATAGGTGTCGAGGAACCGCTGATCCGCCAACCCCTCGCCGATCAGCACATGGGCGATGGCCGCGCAAAGGGCGGCGTCGGTACCGGGCCGGATCGCAATCCACTCGTCCGCCACCGCGGCGGTATCCGTGAAGGTGGGGTCCACCACGATCAGGCGGACATCGCTTTTTTCCCTTGCCACGAGCAGGTCGTGAATGATGCCGCCGCCGCTCATGCGCGTCGAGGCGGGGTTGTTCCCGAACATGACAACGAGCTTGGAACTCACGATATCGGAAATGGCGTTGCCCATATTGGAGCCGTAAAGATAGGGCATTGCCATGGCGATCTGGGCGGTGCTGTAGGTGCCGTAATGGTTCAGGTAACCGCCCCAGCAGTTCATCAGCCGCGCCACCGGCGTCTGCGCCGGGGGCCAGGACTTGGATACCCTGCCGCCCAGGTTGCCGGTGCAGTAGTTGAGGTAGAAGGCCTCGTTGCCGAAGCGCTCCTTGATGTCCTTCATCTTGACGGCGATGGCATCGAGCGCCTCGTCCCACGAGACGCGCTTGAATTTCCCCTCGCCGCGCTTGCCCGTGCGGATCATCGGGTACTTGAGGCGTTCCGGGGCATAGACGCGCTTGCGCATGGACCGGCCGCGCAGGCAGGCGCGAACCTGATGCATGCCGTATGCGTCATCGCCTGAATCGTCGGTTTCGATCCGGGTAATGATGTTGTTGGCGACGTGGGCACGCAGCACGCAGCGGCTGCCGCAGTTCACGTGGCAACTCGTCGTGACAATCCTCTCGGCCGCGGAACCAACGCCAGAACTGTCAGTGGCCGCGTGCAATATCCCCGAGCCACCGCCAAGGGCAGCCAGTCCGCCAAGAGTGGCGCACAGTTTAAGAGCGGTACGCCGGCCGACGTGATTCAGTTGCCAGACCTGCGAATCGTGCATTGCGACACCCTTTCAACCCGTAAATCCTCCAGTTAGCGCCACCACAAAGGCAATCCACATGCCTAGGTCGGGCGCTCTGGTCCGTAATCCCAAGCGGTATTATCCGCTATTGGGGGTGTTCCGCAATGGCAGGACGGATGGAACGGGCGGCGGGGGGGGTGGATGCCGCCATCCCGTGAATGTCGACCGGGTTTCTGTGAACGCCAAGCAAGGCCAGGGGCTCTAGCCCATTGGCGCGATTCCAAGGCTTCCCGGATGCGACGTGACGGATCAGCCGGAGCGCAGGCGGCGCGGCGGCAGCCACCAGGGGCGGGCGCCGCGCGCGGGCGGGGGGTCGCGCAGCCAGGGCGGCGGGGTGGGACGAACGACAGGCGCCGGGGGCGGCGGCGGTGACGCCTTGACGCGGGGGCGGGGCCGACGAGGCCGGGGCGGGGCGAGGCCGAGCATGCGGCGGATGGGGGCGAGGGTACGCCGCGCCGCGAGGGAGTTTGCCAGCGCGTCGGCGGCTTCCGGCTCGGCGAGGAGGAATTTGAGCTGGCTGGCGTAGGCGGCGGCATCGGGGCCGAGGGCGGCCACCAGCCAACCTCGGCGGGTGGGGAACGCGGGCTTGGAATGGGGGCCGGAGTGGGGGTTTGCCGCGCGCGGGCGCGATGGGAGGCTCGCGGCGAGGCGGGCGAAGGCGCGCTCCAGGCGGCGGGCGGCGCGGGTGATGTGGGTCCAGAGCGGGCGGATGAAGGGAGCGTGGAAGGAGTCGCACACGAAACGCCGCGCGATGAGGGCGGCGAGGCCCGCCAGGATGACGCCGAGGCGATAGGCGAAGTCGGGAGCGGGGCTGGGGGTGGGTTGCATTGAATATATTCCTAGCACGAGAGGGCGAGGGTGTGCAAGGGAATTGTCGGCGGGGGCGCGTGGCCCAGCTTGCGACGACGGATGGCGGTTCCGTTATCCGCGGCGTCGGGTGTTATCCATCTCAATGGGTTGCTACGTTGTCGGGCAGCCCGCGCAGTAATGGAGCTTGGTTCGCAGATGCCGGAGTACCGCCGCAATCGCGTTCCGGGAGGAACCTATTTTTTCACGGTGAACCTGTTGCACCGGCGATCGGACCTGTTGGTCGCGCGTATCGATGCGCTGCGCGAGGCGGTCCGACGGGTGAGGGCGGTCCGCCCATTCCATGTCGATGCCTGGACGGTGCTGCCCGAGCACATGCATTGCGTGTGGACGTTGCCGCCGGGCGATGCCGATTTTTCCGGCCGGTGGCGGGCGATCAAAATGGCGTTCTCGAAGGCCATTGCCGGCGGGGAAGAGCGGTCGGTGGTGATGGCACGGCGGGCGGAGCGCGGCGTATGGCAGCGACGGTATTGGGAGCACACCATCCGCGATGACCGTGACTATGCGGCGCACATGGATTACACGCACTTCAATCCGGTGAAGCACGGGTTGGTCGCGCAGCCCGCGGATTGGCCGTATTCGTCGTTCCGGCGCTGTGTTGGGTTGGGGATGTATCCGCAGGGATGGCGTGGCGAGGGCGCGGGGCCGACGGAAGCAGGGGAGCGGCGATGAGTTGCAAGAGGCTGTGTTGGGTTGGGGATGTATCCAGAGGGATGGTGTGGCGAGGGCGTGGGGCACGCGGAAGCAGGGGAGCGGCGGTGAGTTGCAAGAGGCGGATTGCGCTTCGCTGATCCGCCCTACGAGGTCTGGTATATGGTTAACAATCAAAACTCGAAGAGACACAGCATTGGACTGAACCAGAGATGAACGTTGTTTCTTTTAAGATCTCCCGAGACTGGAGATTCAGGATAACGTTTGCGCTCAGTTTTGCGATATCACTCTTCTGTAACGCGATGATTTCTTACGGACTATCTGTCCACAGATGCCCAGGAATTGTTGCCGAAATGAGCCGCCTTTTCCATCTAGGACTACAATACAAAAGAGATTTGATATTTGGATTGATGGCAGCGTCGTTGTTGACCGCTCCAATTTTGTTCGACGCTATAGCGGCAGCAAGATACCTGTTTGGACTAGATGCCAAATTTGATGGACTTGAAATAAAGCGCGGATTTAGAGGCGTCATGAAAATAGACACGTCGCCTTCTGTATCAAGTAATGAAAAGATAGTTGTTTATGTATTGTGTTTTGTAGTTATTATAGCCATAGTTGGGTTTAGCGGCCCCGCACGAATCTGTGCGTTGTCCGCAACCCTGTTGTCCCAGCACTAGCGGTTCACCGAAGATGGTGGTGCAGTTCCAAGGGGAACTGCACCCTACGGCTTGTGTTATTCTTGGCTGCGTAGCAGCCTATAATCCCACGCCGATGTCATTTTCTTAGCTGTTACGCAGCCAAGAAAAGTAATGGGGTCAAGGGGCCTCCCGGCCCCTTGNNGTCCAGGGCAGCGCCCTGGCCTTTACTTTTCTACTCGACGGCGCTGCGCAGCCCGGCGCCGGCGGCGAGCGGACACAGCGGCAGCGCGGCGGCGCAGAGGGCGGCCAGCAGGAGGAGGTGGGGGCGTGGCGACAGGCCGCCGGAGGCGGCATCGGCCGCGGCGACGCCGAAGATCAGTACCGGGGCGGTCAGTGGCAGCACCAGCAGGGGCAGCAGCACGCCGCCGCGGCGGGCGCCGAGGACCAGGGCGGCGCCGGCGGTGCCGAGCAGGGACAGCACCACCGTGCCGGGCAGCAGGCCCAGCAGCAGGGCGGGGATGGCCTCGTCCGGCATGCGCAGCATGATTGCGAGCGGTCCCGCCGCCAGCAGCAAGGGCACCCCGGTGACCAGCCAGTGCGCCAGCGCCTTGGCCGCCGCCACCGCGGACGCCGGCAGGCCCGACAGCAGCAGCAGGTCGAGCGAGCCGTCCTCGAGATCGGCGCCGAACAGGCGATCGAGCGGCAGCAGCGCGGCGAGCAGGGCGCAGACCCAGACGATGCCGGGGGCGATGCGGCCCAGCGTTTCCGGGGCAGGGCCGATGGCCAGCGGGAACAACGCGGCGGCGACCAGGAAAAACAGCAGGGCGGCCAGGGTGTCGCTGCCATGACGCAACGACAGCCGCAGATCGCGGGCGAGCAGGGCGAGGAAAGTGGTCATTGGGTGGTTTGCGGGGCCGGGGCCAAGGACAACGCGGCCGCGTCCGCCAGCGGCAGGGGCAGATGGGTTGCCGCCACCACCATGCCGCCGCCGGCCCGATGCGCCGCGAGCAAGGCGCCGACCCGCGCCACCGAGGCCGCATCCAGGCCCAAAGTCGGCTCGTCGAGCAGCCATAGCGGGGCTGGCGTCAGGACCAGCCGCGCGATCGCCAGCCGGCGTTTTTGGCCGGCCGACAGCATGCGGGCGGGCAGGTCGGCCAGGCGCAGGAGGTCCACCGCCGCCAGCGCCCGCCTGATGGCGTCGCTGCCGCCCCAGAAGTGCAGGTTCTCGGCGACCGTCAGGCCCGGCTTCACGGCATCCTGATGGCCCAGATAGCGCAGCCGCGCGGCGTGCGCCGGCAGGTCGGCCAGGGTGTCCGCGCCATCCCACAGCAGGCGCCCGGCCTCGGGCCGCGCCAGGCCGGCCAGCAGGCGCAGCAGGGTGGACTTGCCCGACCCGTTGGGGCCGGTCAGCACCAGCGCGCCGCCCGCTGGGACGGCGAAAGACAGGCCGGCGAACACCAGCCGCTCGCCGCGAAACGCCG
>PLTJ01000366.1:0-279 GCA_003164455.1 Acetobacteraceae bacterium | reverse complement strand
GACGGGGCCTCGGGATGACAGCAATCGGGCAGGACAGCCTCAAGACGCGCCGTACCCTAACGGTGGGCGGGCACAGCTACGACTACTTCTCCATTCCCGAAGCCGCCAGGACCATCGGCGACGTTGCCCGCCTGCCGGTCTGCCTGAAGGTGCTGCTGGAGAACGTGCTGCGCTTCGAAAACGGCGGCAGCTACACGGTGGAAGACGCGAAATCGATCATCGGCTGGCTGGAGAAAGCCTCCTCGCATAAGGAAGTGCCGTTCAAGCCGGCGCGCATCC
>PLTJ01000247.1 GCA_003164455.1 Acetobacteraceae bacterium | reverse complement strand
GGCGGCGGCCTCGGGGCCGAGGGCGATGACCAGCCAGCCTCGACGGGTGGGGAGCGCGGGGCGGCGGTGCGGGCCGGCGGGGTGGGGGCAGCGGGGCCGCGGTGCGCAGCCCGAGGCGAGGCGGGCGAAGGCGTGGGTGAGGCGGCGGGNNGGCGGCGAGGCCGGCCAGGATGACGGCGAGGCGGGCGGCGAAGTCGGGAGCGCGGGAGAGGGTTGGGCTGGCGGGCATGGAATTAATTCCTAGCACGGGAGGGTGGGGGCGTGCAAGGGAATTGTGGGCGGGGGGCGGAGGGAGCGGACCGCGTTGGGCGCGGGACGGGGAAGCGTGACCCCGCTTGCGACGGGGGATGGCGGAAACAGGAGAGGCGGCGAGTTGCGAGAGGCGGATTGCGCTTCGCTGATCCGCCTACACGGGCTATTCGGATTGTAGAGCGGATGGCTCCACAATTATCCGCTCTACACATGTCATTTTCACAAACTTTCAAGAATAATGAGGGCGTGAGGCGACGAAACATCAGCTTTACACAGATCAACAGATTCAATTAACTTCCCGACAAAGACAATATCACTTATCCGCGTCAGGAATTTAGCGATTTGACGCAAAGGTTCGTCATCAGGTGGCAATGGAAAAATTGATGCAATCTCTCTCCCAACCCGGGATATACGAATTAGAGGGATGTGAAGTTTATCATTTTCCATCGGTAGAGGTTTTTCTGTTCGCTTAATACGCAGGAAATAGTTCCCGTTATTCATATATATATATATCCATCTCCAGCTTTCGTTAAAGTAACTCCGCTACCGGAACTGACATCTTGAAGTAATCCAACCTCTTCGAGGAATAATAATTGCTCAAATTCTTGCCCATGAAGCTTATCAGATTTCGGCAGCCATCCAGTCAACAGGCGAGAAGCCACGCTTTTTTGAAACGTGTCTGCAATATCCTTATCGAGTTCAGATATCGCTCGAATAGTGGTTAGCGAAAATGACTTTGGTTGGCGTATTTCTCCTGCTAGTATTCTTCCCCATAGCTTCCGGATACGATCAGAGCTGGCATTTTCTGCATGTTTAGTAAACATATTTAGCCAGTCATCGTCAATTTTATCTTCTGTTTCTTCTATATTTTCATTGTTTAGTGCCGGTAATTGTTTCAATTCTTCAACGGCAGCTACAACAACGGCGTCCCGGTTTTCCTGCTTCTTCACTTGTTCATTGAAAAAGTTGTTCATTGTACGCTGTCCGACTCTCGGGTCCTGCGCAAGCTGCCGAATAGCCGCCTGAGCATCAACTTCAGTAAGAGCCTGCTGAACCGCGCTATCCAGCCTGATACGCTGCGCGTCACCTTCGACATGCGCGGCGGAGCGATCGGCAAAGCTTCCAATCAGTCGATCGATTGCGGACGCGGCACGGCTTTTGAGCTTCGCTGATAAGCCCGCGGCACTCCATTTTACCTCAAGGGCCAAAGATTGATCTACCTGATTCTCGGTCATGATCCGGCTGCCCCTCATGAAAAGGAACGCAAGTGTAGCCCGCATTGGCGTAGCCTAATGCCGGATTGGGTCCGGTTGTATCGGATTATCGCGGCGGTGCGGCTCGCCAAAATCGTCGCCGTTACCGGAGGCGCCGCCCCAGTCAGCCGTGAGAACCCCCTGGCGAATGAACCGGTGCAGCGAGGAATGGGGCCAGTCGGCTGGGTTGGCGACGAGGCCGTGTTTGGCCGGATTGTAGTGAATATAGTCGACGTGGCGGCCGTAATCCGAGTCGTCCCGGATGGTGTGCTCCCAAAAGCGTCTCTGCCATAAGATTCGCCCGGTGGCGTCGCGCGACGGCAGCGCCACGCCGGCATTGAGCAGGCGCTGGGTGAAGACGGCCTTTATGCGGCGCCAACGATGGGGGAAATCGGCATCGCCATCGGGTAGCGTGAGGATGGCGTGCAAATGGTCCGGCAAAACGACGATTGCGTCGATTTCGAACGGCCGTTCCAGTCGGGCCGCTCGAAAGGCTTCACGCAACGCTGCAATGTGGGTGGTCAAGCGGCTTGAGCGGCGGTCGGCGAGCGCCACAGTGAAGAAGAAAGTGGCCCCTGGGATGAGATTGCGGCGGTAGTGAACCACGGAACGATGGACCTCGGCGTGCGGGAGTTGTGGGCAGGTTTGCCCATGATGGTGCTCTCCTGCAACACCTGTCCCCGCATTACGCTACGCTCATGCGGGCTACGGCTTGCTACGGCTTGCTCCTCGCGCGACGGCCGGGACCACGGCAAGGCCCCGCATCACGATGCGGGCTACGCCGGACTACGTGTGGACAATCAGCGACAGCCCTCGGACAAAAGCAGAACGGCTGCTTTTTCGTAGCAACACGCAAAGAGTAATCCAGCACCCGTCACGAAATGGAGCATAACCGACGCGGACAGCGAGTACACCGAGCGCTATTTGAGCTGGCTGTCTTTGTTGCCCCTGCGGTTGAAACCGATGTTCGTCGGACGGCGATCACGCGCCGACTGACACGTCATGCAGGTCCGGACTCCGGGCATCGCACGGCGGCGCGCTTCCGGGATTTCGTCACCGCATTCCACGCAATGGGTTTCGCTTTCACCCGTCGGCATGCGCGCCCGCGCCCTCATCACCCCGTCCGTGATGGTATCGTCGATCTGATCCTGCACCGCCCCGTCCGGAGCCCAACCGGTCGCCATTGCCGCTATCCGATGCCCCTGTCTTCTTGACCAGCCAAGATAGGAAATCGCAGCCGCCGTTCCAAGCGTAGCGAGCGTAGCATGGGATGCCGAAGCGCTGTAGGGCGGAAAAGCGAAGCGTATTCCGCCGTCACCGGAGGCGGGGGGCGACGGAAACGGGGGAGCGGCGATGAGTTGCGATGGCGGGGGGGCGACGGAAACGGGGAAGCGGCGGTGAGTTGCGACGGCGGGGGGCCGACGGAAACGGGGGAGCGGCGGTGAGTTGCGTCGGCGGATTGCGCTTCGCTGATCCGCCCTACATTCTTACTACATTTTTACGTTTTTACATTTCTCGGTGGGTCAGCGCGCCATTACCGCTTTCATGCGGCGGATGGTCGCGTCCAGGCCGGTGAAGATGGCCTCGCCGATGAGGAAATGGCCGATGTTCAGTTCGCGCACCTCGGGCATGGCGACGACCGGGGGCGCGTTGTCGAAGGTCAGGCCGTGGCCGGCGTGGCACTCCAGACCGAGAGTCGCGGTCAGGCGGGCGGCGGCGCGCAGGCGGTCCAGTTCGCCGGGAAGGCCGTTGGCGTAGGCGCCGGTGTGCAATTCCACCACCGGGGCGCCGATCGCCGCACTGGCCTCGAGCTGGGCGGGGTCGGGGTCGATGAAGAGCGAGACCCGGATGCCGGCTTCGCGCAAGGCCGCCACCACCGGCGCCAGGGCGGCGCGCTGGCCGGCGACGTCGAGGCCGCCTTCGGTGGTGACCTCGGTACGCTTCTCCGGCACCAGGCAGCAGGCGTGCGGGCGGAACTCGAGCGCGATGCGTACCAACTCCGCCGTCGCCGCCATTTCCAAATTCAGCGGCGCGGCGATGGCGGCCTTGACGGCGAACACGTCGGCGTCGCGGATGTGGCGGCGGTCCTCGCGCAGATGCATGGTGATGCCGTCCGCGCCCGCCGCCAGGACGGCCAGGGCGGCGCGCAACGGGTCCGGGTGGTCGCCGCCGCGGGCGTTGCGGACGGTGGCGATGTGGTCGATGTTCACGCCGAGACGAAGCGGGATCATGGGCGAGCCTCCGTGCGGGCGACCAGTTCGGCCGCGAGGTCGATGGCCGCGATCAGGCTGGACGGGTCGGCACGGCCCTGACCGGCGATGGCGAAGGCGGTGCCGTGGTCGGGTGAGGTGCGCACGATCGGCAGCCCCAGGGTGACGTTGACGCCGCTGCTCATGTCCAGCGTCTTCAAGGGGATCAAGGCCTGGTCGTGGTACATGCCCATGGCGACATCGTAGCCCGCGCGCGCCGNNCGCAGTTGCGCGATGGCGGGGGCGATGATGGCAAGCTCCTCCTCGCCCATGGTGCCGTCCTCGCCGGCGTGCGGGTTGAGGCCGGCCACCGCCAGCCTTGGCGCGGCGATTTTCCAGCGCGTGCGCAACGCCGCCTCGGTGACGCGGCAGACCGCGACGATGCGCTCGACGGTGATCATGTCGAGCATGCGGCGGAGCGAGGCGTGCACGGTGATCGGCACAACTTTCAGAACGGGGCTGGCCAGCATCATCACCGGCAGGGGCGCGCCGGTCAGGGCGGCGAGGAATTCGGTGTGGCCGGGATAGGGGAAGCCGACGCCGTAGAGGGTGGATTTGTGGATCGGGTTGGTGACCACCGCGGCCGCCTCGCCGGCCAGCGTCAGCTTGGTCGCCCGCTCGATGGAGGCGATGACGGCAGCGGCGTTTTCCGGGTCGGGCACGCCGGGGCGCGGCATGGCGGCGAGCGGAACGGGCAGCACGGGCAGGGCGTCGCGGAAAATCGCAGCGCCGGCCTCGATGGTTTCCACCACGCGGATCGGCACGTCGAGGTGCAGCGCGCGGGCAATCGCTTGCAGGCGTGCCGGGTCGTCGAGGGCGACGAAGGGAAAGCCGTGGCGGCGGGCCAGCCAGGCGCGCAACGAAAGCTCGCCGCCGATGCCGGCGGGATCGCCCATGGTGAGGGCGAGCGGGTTGGTCATGATTGCGGACGATGAAGGTCAGATGTGGATGGCACGGTTATCAACGGCCAGGGCCGCCTCCTTTACCGCCTCGTTCAAGCTGGGATGGGCGTGGCAGATGCGGGCCACGTCCTCGGAAGAGGCGCCGAACTCGATGGCGGTGACGACCTCGGCGATCAGGGTGCCGGCATCGGGGCCGATGATGTGGCAACCGAGAATGCGGTCGGTCGCCTTGTCGGCCAGGATCTTCACGAAGCCGTCGGTGCAGCCCATGGCGCGCGCGCGGCCGTTCGCGGTGAAGGGGAATTTGCCAACGCGGTACTCGATCTTGTCGGCCTTGAGCTGTTCCTCGGTGCGGCCGACCGCGGCCACTTCGGGCCAGGTGTAGACGACGCCGGGAATCGCCTCGTAGTTCACGTGCCCGACTTTGCCGGCTAATTGCTCGGCCAGCGCCACGCCCTCGTCCTCGGCCTTGTGCGCCAGCATCGGCCCGGCGATGACGTCGCCGATGGCGTAGATGCCGGGGATATTGGTGGCGAAGTTTCCGTCGGTCTTCACCCGGCCGGCGGCGTCGAGCGCCACGCCGGCTTCCGCCACGCCCAGCCCTTCGGTGTAGGGGCGCCGGCCGATCGCCAGCAGAACCACGTCGGCGGTGATTTCCTCGGCCGCGCCGCCCTTCACGGGCTGCACGGTCAGGGTGACGCCGGCATCGGTCGCCCTGGCGCCGGTGACTTTGGAGGAGAGGCGGAATTTCAGGCCCTGCTTGGCGAGGAGGCGTTCGAAGTGTTTGGCGATCTCGCCGTCGTTGCCGGGGATCAGGCGGTCGAGGAATTCGACCACCGTCACCTGGGCGCCGAGACGCCGCCAGACGCTGCCGAGCTCGAG
>PLTJ01000288.1 GCA_003164455.1 Acetobacteraceae bacterium | reverse complement strand
TGGCGTTGCACTGTGCCGCCCGGTTGCAGCGGCGGATGGCGGAGCTGGAAGCCGCGCCGTCGGCGCGCGATGAGATCGAGCTGGCCATCAGCCTGCACGAGGGCGAGGTGATCGAGCGCGACCGCGAATTGTTCGGCGAGGCGGTGCAGGTCGCCGTCGGCCTGCAGCCGCTGGCCGAGCCCGGCGATATCTGGATGTCGGGCAGCCTGGTGGCCGAGGCGCATGATGTGTTGCGCCTGCCGCTGGAGGAGTTCGGTCCGCTGGAACTGCGCGGGGTGGCGCGCGCGGTGCCGGCCGCGCGGGTGGCCGGGCGGGCGCTGGTGCCCGGCGCGGTGCCGGCGGGAGTGAGTGTGCATCCGGCGCTGCTGCGCAACGACGCCCCGCGCGACCTGCCGGTGCCGCCGGAGCCCGCGCACCACCTGCTGCTGCCCGGCCGCGCCGGCGCGCCGCGCAGCATCGGCATCGGGGCCCGCCCGCTGGTGGTCGGCCGGCTGCCAAGCTGCGACCTGCCGCTCACCGGCATGGAGGTTTCGCGCCGGCATTGCAGCTTCGAGCTCGTGCAGGGCGTGGTGATCCTGACCGACCTCGGTTCCACCAACGGCACTTTCGTTGACGGCCAACGTATCCAGGGTCCGCTGAGACTGCGCGACGGCGCCGAAATCCGGGTCGGCACCCACTCGCTACGCTACACCCGCACCTCGCGCGTCGACGAGGAGTCCACCTACGTCGGTGGGCTGTCCGACTGGCTGGCCGGGCCGTCGAAATAGCGGCGGATCCGAGCTTGCCTTTTGCCTGAGTTGTAGCTACATCAGGGCTACAGTCACCGCATGAGGGCCAGTATGGCCGCCGATGCCATCGTCCGCGCACGGATCGACAGCGCCACCAAGCAACGGGCCGCCGCGGCGCTTGCGGCGATGGGTTTGTCGACGTCCGACGCGATCCGCTTGCTCATGCTGCGGGTGGCGGACGAACAGCGCCTGCCGTTCGACATCCAGGTTCCGAATGCCGAAAGCGTTCGTGCCATGCAGGAACTGAAGCAGGGCAAGGGGAAGAAATTCCGCACCGCCGCCGCGCTGTTCAAGGACCTGGGCCTGTAGGTGCTGACGCCGGTCAGGTCCGGCCGCTTCAAACGCGATGTGAAGCGGGCCGAGAAACGTGGCAAGGACCTGGACAAACTCAAGGCCGTCCTGTTGCTCCTGATCGGGCGCAAGCCGCTCCCGGCCGCCTGTGGCGACCACCCCCCTGAAAGGCGATTGGCAGGGCTTCCGTGACCTGCACATTGAGCCCGACTGGCTGTTGTTGTACCGCATCGAGGGCGACGCGTTGCAGCTTGCCCGTACCGGCAGCCACGCGGACCTGTTCGACGAGTAGGTCCATCCTGCCCCTGCCCCCTGCCACAANNGGATTCGCTTTCGGCGACCTGCCTGCCCGCGTGAAGGCCGTGCTTGGCCCGACCAACACGGGCAAGACGCATCTGGCCATGGACCGCCTGCTGGCGCATGCGTCTGGCATCATCGGCTTTCCGCTGCGCCTGCTGGCGCGCGAGAACTACGAACGCATGGTGGCCCGCAAGGGACCGCGGCAGGTCGCGCTGATCACCGGCGAGGAAAAAATCATCCCGCCCGATGCGCGCTGGTTCTCCTGCACCACCGAGGCGATGCCGCTCGACCGCCCCGTCGAGTTCGTGGCGGTGGACGAGATCCAGCTGTGCGCCGATTCCGACCGCGGGCACGTGTTCACCGACCGGCTGCTGCATGCGCGCGGCCTGGTGGAGACGATGTTCCTGGGCGCCGAGACGATCCGCACGCTGTTGCAGCGGCTGGTGCCGCAGGCCGAGGTGGAAACCCGGCCGCGGCTGTCGCAACTGGTGCATGCCGGGATCACCAAGCTGTCGCGGGTGCCCCCGCGCACCGCCGTGGTCGCGTTCAGCGCCGCCGAGGTCTACGCCATCGCCGAGATGATCCGCCGTCGCCGCGGCGGTTGCGCGGTGGTGATGGGGCGGCTGTCGCCGCGCACGCGCAACGCCCAGGTGGCGCTCTACCAGGACAAGGAGGTCGATTTCCTGGTGGCGACGGACGCCATCGGCATGGGCCTGAACATGAACGTGGACCATGTCGCCTTCGCCGGGCTGGGTAAGTTCGACGGCCACCAGCCGCGCGCGCTGAACGCCGCGGAAGTGGCGCAGATCGCCGGGCGGGCCGGGCGGGGCATGCGTGATGGCACCTTCGGCACCACCGCCGATTGCCGGCCGCTGCCGCCGGAGATCGTGCAGGCCGTGGAAACCCATTGCTTCGAGCGGCTGGAACAGTTGTGCTGGCGCAACAGCGCGCTCGATTTCACCCATGTGGACGCGCTGCTGGCGACCCTGGTGGCGCCGCCGCCCGGATCGGGGCTGGTGCGCGGCAACGATGCCACCGACATGCAGACGCTGGCGGCGCTGGCGCGCGAGCCGGAGGTGCGCGAGCTGGCCCGCGGCAGGAGCCGGGTGCGCCTGCTGTGGGAAGCCTGCCAGATCCCGGACTTCCGCAAGCTGGCCGAGGACAGCCATGTCCGCCTGTGCGGCCGGGTGTTCCGCCACGTGGTGCGCGACCGGCGGCTGCCGACCGACTGGCTGGCCGCGCAGATCGCCATGCTGGACCGCACCGATGGCGACATCGACACGCTGATGCAGCGGCTCGCCGGGGTACGGGTGTGGTCCTACATCGCCGCCCGCGCCGACTGGGTGGCGGACGCGCCGCACTGGCAGGGCCGCGCCCGCGAGGTCGAGGACCGCCTGTCGGACGTGCTGCACGAGCGCCTGACCGCGCGCTTCGTCGATCGCCGGGCCGCCCACCTGATCCGCCGGCTGGAGGCGGGCGAGCGGGACACACTGCTGTCGGCGGTGACGCGGCGCGGCGAGGTGGTGGTGGAAGGCCACCCGGTCGGCCAGGTCGAGGGCTTCGGCTTCGTGCCCGATCCGCTGAGCGAGGGCGACGGGCGGCGGCTGGTGCTGCGCGCCGCGCGCCGCGCGCTGCACGGGGAGATACCGCTGCGCGTCGGGCGGCTGGAGAGCGAGCCGGATACCGCCTTCGCCTGGTTGCCCAGCCAGCAGATCGCCTGGGACGGCATTCCGGTGGCGCGGCTGCGTCCCGGGGCGGACGCACTGCACCCGCAGGTCGAGGTGTTGGACAGCGAGTTCCTGGACGGGCCGTCGCGCGAGCGGGTGCGGCTGCGGTTGCAGCGCTTTGTTCATGGCCAGGTGCGCAGCGCCCTGACACCGCTGGTGGCGGCGACGGCGGCGGCCGATGCCGAGGGCGCGCTGCGCGGGCCGCTGCATCGCCTGGCCGAGGGGCTGGGCGTGGTGCCGGGAGCGACCGAGGATGCCATTCCGCCTGGTCTGCGTGGACGGCTGAAGGCGCTGGGCGTGCGGGCCGGGCGCTATGCGTTGTTCGTGCCGGCCCTGCTGAAGCCGCACGCGGCGGCGATGCGGGCGCTGCTCTGGGGGTTGCGGGGCGGGGTGCCGGTGCCCGCGCTGCCGGCGCCGGGAATGGTGTCGATCGCGCAGCCCGCCGGTTGGCCGGAGGACTTCGCCGCCGCGATGGGCTGGATTGCCGCCGGGCCGGTGCTGGTGCGGCTGGACGTGGCCGAGCGGATCGCCGCCGAACTGGCCTATGCCGCGCGCCTGCGGCCGGTGGCGGTGCCCGCCGGGCTGGGCTCGCGCCTGTCGGTGCGGCCCGAGGCCGTGCCGGCGATCCTGCACGGGCTCGGATTCCGGGTGATCCCGGCGGGCGCCCTGGCGAGCGATGCGTTCGGCCCGCCGATGCCGGCGCTGGTGGCGCCGCTGCGCCACCGACCCACCGCCGCGCCCCCCATGCGCCGGCCACCGCCCGCCGACCACCCCTTCGCCGCCCTGGCGGCACTGCGCGGCTGATGTCGCCCGCACGCCCGGGAGCCGAGGACCGGGAGTGGCAGCGGCTGGACCAATGGCTGTGGTGCGCCCGCTTCATGAAGGCCCGGGCCGACTGCGCGCTGCTGGTCGGCGAGGGGATGCTGCGCCTCAACCGCCAGCCCACCGACAAGCCGCACGCCAGACTGCGCGTGGGCGACGTGATTACGCTGCCGTTGCGCGGGCGGGTGCTGGTGGTGCAGGTGTTGTCGCTGGCCGTCCGGCGCGGCCCTGCAAGTGAAGCACGGCTGCTCTACCGGGAGATCGACGAGCAGAGCGGCGGAACGGGGCTGGCGGACCCTTGCGGCGGTGGGCAAACGGCGTCATATCGCGCGCCTTGAACCCGTCACGATCAGGAGTCCGCGCACGATGACCTACGTGGTCACCGAAAATTGCATTCGCTGCAAATATATGGATTGCGTGGAAGTCTGCCCGGTGGACTGCTTCTACGTTGGTGAGAACATGCTGGTGATCGCCCCCGACGAGTGCATCGACTGCGGGGTGTGCGAGCCGGAATGCCCGGCCGAGGCGATCGTTCCCGACAGCGACGACAATGCCGCCGTCTGGGCGGAAACCAACCGCACCTATGCCGCCCTGTGGCCGAACATCACCCGCAAGGGCGAGCCGCCGGCGGACGCGGACGAATGGAAAGACAAGCCGGACAAGGCGAAGCTGTTTTCGCCGGAGGGCGGCGCACCCTGAGGTTGTGCCGGGCTGCCGGCGCGGCGGAACCCGAGTGCGTGGCGCGGCAGGCCAAGGGCCGCGCTGCGGCCCTGATATGCCGAAAATGTGGCGTTTGAGGGGGGTGCACCGGCTTGCAACGCTATGATT
>PLTJ01000405.1:454-6487 GCA_003164455.1 Acetobacteraceae bacterium | reverse complement strand
GATAACAAATATGGCTACCTGCCTTGTCTGCCGGCCAAGCGGGGCGAACTTGCCACCTGTCCATCAGCCCGGTGTTTCGGGAGCCTTCCTCTCGCGCGGTGATGGCAGCACGCAACCCAGCCTCCGAGTCCGTTGCGACTTGGGTTCAGTCATCCAGCAATCGGGGGATGCTGCGGACATGCACGATGCCGATGATCCGCACGCCATAGGACTGCTCGTCGTAGAAAATCACGTGCTGCGCATGCTCATGTCGGCGCGCTCCAGCGGCAAATTGCTCCACCCCACGGCCGAGACGCGGCTTCTCAGCTAAAAGATTGAAACAACTTGTCATCCCACGCCTATATTCTTCAGCTTTTCGGCGTCCAAATGTCTCAAATCCGTAGATAAACATATCCAGCAGGTCATCTTCGGCCGCTTTCGTAAGCCTGTACTCAATCATTTATTAAACCGCGCGCCCGAGCTATCTCTTGCGCCTCGGCGAATATGTCATCGACGCTGCGGCTGCCGTCGCCACTTTCTCTTGACGCGGCGAGCTTCTGGCGCAGCTCCTCAAGGGTCAGTTCCTGCTCACGGCGGGCACGATCGCGCCGCACGAGATCGCGGACATAATCGCTCGTGCTCGCATATTGGCCGCGCCTGATTTGCGCCTCGATCCATTCCTTCATGGGATCGGGCAAGGAGACGGTCATGGTCGCCATCGCTTCCACCTCTTTCACCACCATCTCCTTACCACGAATAAGATAAAATCACAAAATTCCTTATGGCCTATCCCATGCAACGTCGGCTTCAGAGAAACATCCCCACCCCGCTAAGTGCCCGCCATGGCCGCAGAGCGGCCCCCAGTGCGACCACCATCTTCGCCTGCCCCCCACGCGTCCCGGTTGTCACAATGCTCGGCCCCGGCCCGGCCACCCTCGTCACCCCCCGCACCGCACCGCCCGGCGAGGCACCCCCCAGCCATTATTCTCTTGCGTCCGCGGCGATGTTATGTTAGAGATACTGTCGTGCAGCCCGCGCCCCTCCCGGCCCCGGACCAAGCCTCCGCCCTCGACCTCGCCCGTCGGGTCGGCATCATCCTGGCCGCTCTCCTCGTCCTGATCGCGCGGCGCTGCGCGCGCGAGCCCCGTCTCGTCGTTGTCCTCACCCGGCTCTGGACCTACCTCAACCGCACCGCCCAGCGCTTTGAGCGCCTGATGGCCCGCCTCGCCGCCGGCATCTCGCCGCGCCCGCGCGCCGCGAAGCCCCATCCCGGCGGTCCGCATTCCAAGCCGGCGCTGCCCACCGGCCGCGCCTGGCTGATTCGCATCCTCGGCCACGAGGCCGCCGCCTACGCCAGCCAGTTGCGATTCCTCCTGGCCGAGCCCGCCGCCGCCGACGCTCTCGCTCGTTCCTGCGCCGCGCGCCGCCACCTCGCCCCCATCTGCCGCATGCTCGGCCTCACCCCGCCGCGTCCCCGCCGACCCCGCCCCCGCGTGCGCCTGCAACCGCCCCCGCCCGCCGCACCGCGCCCCACCCCGCCGCCGTGGCTCCGCGACCCCCCGCCCTGCCGCGCCGGCCGTCCCTGGTGGCTCCCGCCGCGCCGCCTCCGCTCCGGCTGATCCCCAGCTCGCGCCGCACCCCCCAATCTCCGTGCTCCCCGCCAGCCCATGGCTGACATCGCGGCCGGCCCGCGGATTGCATCGAACCGCAGACGCGGCGACGATGCGCGCGAAGGGGAGCCCCGATGACCGATACGGCGACCACGGCGGCGGCGGACAGCGCGTCGCCGCGCATCAAGGCGGTGGCGGACGAACTGCTGGCGCTGATCGCGCGCACGCAGCGCGCCTCGGACGAGGACCCTTTCGGCAATCCGCTGCTCTCGGTCGCGCTCGCCATCACCCGGCGGATCGACGACGGACAACTGGACGACGACACCCTGGCCGGTCTGGTGCGCCATCTCCGCGACGCCGCCTTCGCCGACCGCGCCCGCCGCCTGGCGGCCTATGTCGGCGGCACCGACCGGGCGGCCAACGAGGCGGCGCTGCTGCGGGTGGCCGGCGTGGTGCTGCGGCCCGACCCGTCCGACAGCCCAGTGCGCTGGGCGGAGTTCCGCGACGCGGTGGAGCGCACCCGTTACGCCGCCGTGTTCACCGCCCACCCCACCTTCGCCCAGCCGGCCGAGGTGGCGCAGGCGTTGGCGGCGCTGGCCTGCGGTGCGCCATTGCAGCGCTTCGCCTCGCACCGGCCCCAGCGCATCACGCTTGAAGAGGAATTCGCCCAGGCCAGCGCCGCCATCCGGCGCGGCCGCGATGCCCTGGACGCCTTTACCGCGGTGCTGCTGGCGGCGGCGCGCGACTCCTGGCCGGACCGCTGGACCGAGCTGGCGCCACGGCCGCTGATCATGACCAGCTGGGTTGGCTACGACACCGACGGGCGCACCGACATCGGCTGGCTCGACATGATCCGGCTGCGCCTGCGCATGAAGCGGCTGCAACTGGAACGCCTGGCCGGGCAACTGGAGGGACTGCCGGACGCCGCCCCGGTCGCGGCCCGGCTCGCCGCGGCGCTGACCGCGCTCGACAGCCAGGCGGCGGCTTGCCCGGCGCAGTCCGATCCGCCCGCCGTCGCCGGCTTCGCTCGTGCCCTGGTGGACGGTGCCGACCAGGCCCTGCGCTCGCCCGAGCCGTTGCTGGCGCTGTTCGCCCCGGCCATCGCCGCCGCCACCGGCGAGGACCAACTGCGTCTGTGCACCGCCCGGGCCGGCCTGATCGCGCACGGGCTGTCGCTGGCGCACACCCATGTCCGGCTGAACGCGGCGCAGGTGCACAACGTGGTCCGCCTGCGCCTGGGCATCACCGACCCGCCCGAGGACCCAGCGCACCGCCGCGCGCTGCTGACCGCCATCAATGCCGCGCTGGACGTGGTGCAGCCCGTGCCGGTGGATTTCGGCGCCCTGATCGCCGAGCAGGCCTCGGCGGCGCGGCTGATGATGACGGTGGCGCAGATCGTCAAGCACGTGGATGGGTCGCAACCGATACGCTTCCTGATCGCCGAGACCGAAAGCGGCTACACGCTGCTGGCCGCCCTATGGCTGGCCCGCCTGTTCGGGGTCGCCGACCGCGTCGAGATCAGCCCGCTGTTCGAGACCGCCGAGGCGCTGGACCGCGGCGCGGAGGTGCTGGACGAGGCCCTGCGCAGCCCGCACTGGCGCGACTACCTACAACGCACGGGCCGGCTGGCCTTGCAGTTCGGCTATTCCGATTCGGGCCGCTACGTCGGCCAGACCGCCGCCACCTACCTGATCGAGCGGCTGCGCCTGAAGATCGCGGCGACGCTGTCACGCCACCGGATCTCCGGCGTCGAGGTGATCCTGTTCGACACCCACGGCGAGAGCGTCGGCCGCGGCGCCCATCCGGGGTCGCTGGCCGACCGGCTGCGCTATCTCTCGCCCACCGCCAGTCGCCAGGCGCTGAACAAGGCCTCGCTGGCGGTGCGCGAGGAAAGCGCCTTCCAGGGTGGTGACGGTTATCTGCTGTTCGGCACCGCCGACCTGGCGCTGGCCAGCGTGGCCCGCATCGCCGAGCACGCCTTTCACCCCGCCGCCGGGCCGATCGAGGACCCGGTCTATGCCGATCCGGATTTCGCCGCGGATTTCTTCGCCACGGTTCGCGCCGGCATGGAGGAACTGGTAGGTGATGCCGGCTATGGCGCGCTGCTCGGCGCCTACGGGCCGGCCTTGCTGGACCCGACCGGCTCGCGCCCGCCGGCGCGCCAGGCCGACGGCATGGGCACGGCGACGCGGGTTCGCCATCCGCGCGAGCTGCGCGCGATCCCCAACAACGCCATTCTCCAGCAGCTGGGATGGATGGCGAACACCTTGCAGGGGCTGGGCGTGGCGGCCTCGCGCCATCCCGAGACCTTCCCCGAGATGCGCCGCACCAGCCGGCGGTTTCACCGCGCGCTCGACCTGGCCGCGCACGCGCTGGCGCATTCCGACCTGGATGTGCTGCGCGCCGTGGTCGGCACGCTCGATCCGGGCACCTGGCTCGATCGCGCCGCCCACACCACCCGCCCGGGCCGGCGGGAGGCCTTGGTGTCGGTGGCGCAAGCGCTGGAGCGGCTGGATTTGTGGGCGGTGGTGCAGTCGATGTTCCGCCGCGTGCAGGCCGACCACCTGGCGTTGCGCGCGGCCTGGCCGGACGCGCCGGCGATGGCGGCGCGGGAGTTGCTGCTGCATGCGCTGCGGCTGGCGCTGACCCATCGCATCTGGCTGCTGGCGACCCGCATCCCGGAGTTCTCGCCGCGCCACGGGGTGACCCGGCGCCACCTGGAGGCGGCGATGCTGCGGCTGGAGATTCCAGCGGCGCTGACCCTGCTGGCGGAGATTTTTCCGCAAGCCCCGGACGCTTCGGCCGATTGCGACTACGCCGAACCGGCCGGGCCGCGCGCTGCGCAGGCCTATGCCATGGAGCACGCCCAGGTGTTCGCGCCGATGCGCCGGCAGTTCGACCTGGCGCGCGAGATCGCCACCGCCATCACCCATGAAGTGGGGGCGTTTGGGTAACGGCCGGGGTGTCGAACCGCTTGCAGAAGAACACCCGGTCGTACCCGGGCGGAAAGTCGTGCAGCACGCCGAACCGGGCATAGCCGAGCTTGCGATAGAACGCCGCCGCCTGGAAGCTGAAGGCATCGACATGGGCGCCGATGCAGCCGCGTTCCCGCGCCTCGGCTTCCGCCGAAGCCATCAGGGCGGAGCCAACGCCCTGGCCGCGCAACGGTTCGGGGATGAACAGCATCTGCACGTGCAGCCAGCGGAAGGTGGTGCAGCCCCAGAAGCCGCCGGCCACCATGCCGTCGTCGTTGCGGATGGGCAGCACCAGCCAGTGCAACTTCGTCGGCCCGATCAGGGCTTCGGAGTCGGCGTCAAGGGCCTGGAAGATGGCCTCGAACGTGCCGGGTTCGGGGTGATCGTAACGGGCGGATCGGGGCAAAATCGCGGTCAGGACGGTCGCTCCCTGCGCTACCCGGCGAACCTCACCGCCAGGTTCAGAGAGACTTACCGCCACACCGTAAAACAGGCCTTAACCGACGTTCCCGTCGAGGAACGCCGCCACCGCCGCGATGCCGCGCAGGGCCAACATCTCGGCCTCGGTCGGCAGTTGCGGGCGGTCGCGATCGCGGTTCACCAGGCACAGGAAGCCGAATGCCTCGCCGTTCGTGGCGCGGAACTGGTGCCAGGTCCAGGCCGGGATGGTGACGAGGTCGAACGGCTTGACCGCCCGCACCTCGGTGCCGAGCAGGCAATGCCCGTGGCCGCGAAACACCATCACGCCGTGCATGTGCTGGTGGCGTTCGAGCGTCGAGTAGCCGCCGGGCGCCATTTCGAAATAGCGCAACTCGCAGCCCAGCGCCGGTTCCTCAAACAGCACCTGGCGCGAGATGTCACGGAACGGCGCGCTGCCGTCCTTCTTGTAGCGCCGGTGCTCCACCGCTTCCCAGCGGAAGTCGCCAAAGCCACGGATGCCGCTTTGTCCGGTCATGCGAAATACGTCTCCACGGCGCGCTGGAACGCCGCCCCTTCCTGCGCGATGCGCTCGCCCGCCAGCAGCAGGCTGCCGCCGATCAGCAGCATCACGTCGCGGCCGAAGAAGTCCAGCAACTCGGGCACGCGTGCCAGCTCCATGCCGCCGGCCGGCGTGGGCAGGCTGGCGCGCAGCCCATGCAGGGGCCCCAGCGCCCGCCCGGACAGGCTCGCGCACATCGGCGGGGGGAAGCCGAAGCGGCCGCCGTAATTGGCGAAGATCAGCGCGTCGGCCCCCCACAGCCGGAACAGCGTGCCGAACAGCAGGTCCGGTGCGATCTGGCCGCCTCCGCTCATCGAGGGATGCGCCAGCACCGCCATCTCCGGCCATTCCCGCGCCAGCGCCTGCAACGTCGCCACCCCGGAGAGCATCGGCGCCATCATCACGGTGTCGATGCCGCACTCGCGGGCCAGGCGAAGCTGCGCCTGCATGCGGCCCCAATCGCCGTTGAGCATGGGCACGTAGCGCGTCG
>PLTJ01000405.1:0-435 GCA_003164455.1 Acetobacteraceae bacterium | reverse complement strand
CCCTGCGGCTTGATGGCGGTGGCGGTCAGCGGCCGCCGACCCGCACCGACGCGCGTGCGCAATCCCTCCAGTCCGTGCCTCGGTCCGCCGAAAATGGCCGCGAAAGCCGGTGGGATTTCGACATCCACCAAGCTGACGCAGGCATGCATCGAGGTGTTGCCGAGGATCATGTTCAGCATCTGCCCGGCATCCGCACCGACCGTCTCGATCGCCAGGGCGATTTTCACCGCGAAGACGCCGTCGCCGAGATCGGCGATGCCGGTCACCTGGCCGACGATATCGGCCAGCACATGGGCATCGCCGATGGCGGCCAGCGGCATCTCGACGCTCTGTTCGACGGCGATGCCCTTTGCCCGGGCCTCTATCTCGTCGCCTGGGCAGCGCACGTGGTAGGTCGTCTGGAAACGGGTGGACATCAATCGGGCCTTCCCAGCC
>PLTJ01000471.1:6146-6370 GCA_003164455.1 Acetobacteraceae bacterium | reverse complement strand
GGCTTCATGGATCATCTGCGCCACCTGGTGATGCCGGTGGTCACGCTGACCTTGTTTCAGACCGGCGGCTTCACCCGCTTCACCCGCGCCAGCATGATCGAGACCCTGCGCATGGACCATGTGCGCACCGCGCGCGCCAAGGGGGCGGGCGAGGCGAGGGTGGTGCTGGTGCACGCTTTCCGCAACGCGCTGATTCCGGTGGTGACGGTGATGGCGCTGAATTT
>PLTJ01000471.1:0-6094 GCA_003164455.1 Acetobacteraceae bacterium | reverse complement strand
ATTTCCCTGGGCCGGCCGCGCACCGAGGCGGCGATCGGCGTGTGGCGGTTGCGCTGGCGGCGGTTCCGCCACCACCGCACCGGCATGGCGGCGCTGGCGGTGCTGGCGCTGCTGACGATTTTTGTCCTCGCGGCCTATCCGCTGGAATGGTTCGGCGGTTTCGATCCCGACGCCACCGACCTGCTGTTCCGCTTCGATCCGCCCTCGGCCGCNNTGGCGACCCTGTTCGGCGGCGGCACTTTGGGGCTGCTGATCGGCATCACGGCGGGGTATTTCGGCGGCCGGGTGGACGCGGTGCTGATGCGCTTCACCGACGGCATGATCACCCTGCCGTTGCTGCCGCTGCTGATCGTGCTGGGCGCGGTGGATCTGACCAAGCTCGGTCTGTCCCAGGAGTTCGCCCGTTCCGGCGCGGCGGGGTTCTGGCGCATCATCGTCATCATCTCGATCGTGGACTGGACCTCGACGGCGCGCATCGTGCGGGCCGCGACTCTGTCCGTGCGCGAGCGCGACTATGTGCGCGCCGCGCGGGCGAGCGGGGCGCGGGCGGCCTATACGATGCTGTCGCACGTGCTGCCCAACGTGGCCACCCCGATCATCGTCGCGCTGACGCTGACGGTAGGGCGGGTGATCCTGTTCGAATCGGTATTGAGCTTCCTCGGCTTCGGCATCGTGCCGCCGACGCCATCGTGGGGGAACATGCTGAACAACGCTCAGGAGTTGGTAACCAGCGCGCCGGCACAGGCGGTCTATCCGGGGCTGCTGATTTTCATCACCGTCATCGCGGTGAATTTCCTCGGCGACGGGTTGCAGCACGCGTTCGATCCGAGGTCGGAGAGGTAGGGATCAGGCCGGGCGCAACCGCTCGATCAGCCCGTCCCCCACCGTCGCCTCGCCGCGTTCCTTTGCCCGTACCTGTCCAGAGGCCCAGCGATAACACGCGGGTTGCGCTATAACGAAGCGGAGGCAACGCTGGGAGTCGCGATGCGCGCGCGCACCGTCATCATCGATACCGATCCGGGCACCGACGACGCGGTGGCGCTGTTTCTGGCGCTCGGCTCGCCGGAGCTGGATGTGCGGCTGGTCAGCGTGGTCGGCGGCAATGTCGGGCTGGAGCGCACGCTGGCGAATGCGCGCGCCATCGTCGGCCTGACCGGGCGGCAAGTGCCGGTGGTGGCGGGGGCGGGGCGGCCGCTGCTGGGCAGCTTCACTGCCGCGTCCCATGTGCACGGCGATGACGGCCTGCTTGGCGTGGTGCTGCCCGAGGGGCCGCCGGCGGCACCGGGCGTGGCCGCGGATGCCATCCGCGCCGTGTTGCGCGGCGCCGCGCCCGATTCGATCACGCTGGTCGGCATCGGTCCGGCTACCAATCTGGCGATAGCGCTGCTCACCGAGCCGGCGCTGGCGGCGCGGGTGCGGGAGATCGTGCTGATGACCGGCGCCGTCGGCGAGGGCAACGCGACACCGGCCGCCGAGTTCAACGCCTGGAGCGACCCCGAGGCGTTGTCCGTCTTGCTGGCCTGCGGCCGGCCGGTGACCCTGGCGAGCCTGGAGACCACCGCGCAGGCGCTGTGCACGCCGGCGCGCAAGGCGGCGCTGCGGGCGCTGGGCGGCGGGGCCTGCCTGCGCGCGGTCTGCGACATCATGGACCGCGTGCCTGCCGCCGCGCGCATGGGCGGGCTGGGCCACGTCGAGCACGACGCCTGTGCGGTCGCCTGGCTGGTGGCGCCGCATCTGTTCGCCACGCGAGACGTGCGCACCACGGTGGAACTCGCCGGCGCCAGCCGCGGCCGCACCAACATTTTCCGCCGCCGCCTGCCGGGGCCGGCCAATGCGCGGCTGCTGGAAACGCTCGATGCCGACGGGTTCTTTGCGCTGTTGGGGGAGCGTATCGTGGCTCTAAATCCTCCCGGAGGATTGCGGCCATGAGCACGGAAAAGAAGCTGGCCACGATCGCGAGAGCGTGATCGCCCGAATCGGAATCGGCCGAGGGCGTGAATCACGCGATCAAACAAAGAGCCGGAGCGGGATGACTTCGCCTACCAGAAGTCATCCCGCTCTAAGTGATTCCCGAGCGCCGCCTGCACGCCAAGGGCTCCGGCGCCTTCAGCGCGATCCGGGCTGCCGAAAGAGCGTCCGTTGCATCCGGCGAGCCTGGCGCCGATGCGTGTCAGCCTTGTGCCGCCGGGGGTTGCTCCAGGCCATCCCATCCCGCAGAAGCGCCGCTGCAAATGACGACCCGTGAGGAGGACCGCGCATGCCAGCGGCGGCCGGACGCTACAGCAGACGCATCTGGATCATCGCCGCCGCCATCGCCGCCGCCGGGATCGTGGTCGGCGTGCTGTTCTGCGGCGGGCTTTACGCCGCGCTCGACTATACCGACCAGTTGGAGTTCTGCATTTCCTGCCACGAAATGAAGACGGCCAACTTCGTCGAGTACAGCCAGACCATCCACTACAAGAACGCCTCCGGCGTGCGCGCCGTGTGTACGGACTGCCACGTGCCGCAGCAATTGGTGCCCAAGCTGGTCGCCAAGGTCGAGGCCACCAACGACCTGATCCAGCACGTCCTCGGCAACATCGACACGCCGGAGAAGTTCGAGGCCCAGCGGCTGCGGATGGCCAAGGTGGTGTGGGCGCAGTTGCAGGCCGACGACTCGCGGGAATGCCGCAGCTGCCACTCGTGGCAGGCCATGGACTTCCACAAGCAGACCCCCGATGCCGTCGCCAAGATGCAGCCGGCATCAACCAATGGCGACACCTGCATCTCCTGCCACAAGGGCATCGCGCATCATCTGCCCGACATGACGCAAGGTATCCAGCAGGCCTACGACGACCTGGTGGAACAGGCGAAGCAACAGGGCGCCAAGGCCGACACGCTGTATTCCATCACCACCAAGCCGATGTTCCTCGAGCGTCCTTCCGGCCAGCCCGACGCCAGCGGCGACGCCCGCCTGCTCGCCCTCTCGCAGGTGCATGTGTTGCAGCGCCAGGGCGAGTGGTTGCAGGTGCGCATCGAGGGCTGGCAACAGGAGGGGGCCGAGCGTGTGCTTTACGCCATGCGGGGCCAGCGCATCTTCGTCGCGGCCCTCGGCAACGACGCGGTGGCAAAGGTTGAGCAACTCAGTACCGAAACCGATCCCGACACCCAGATCGTGTGGCACCACGCGGCGGTGACGATGTGGACGACACGCGATGCGATGATCGTCGATCGAGCCGGGCTGTTCGCTTACGGAGCCGAGCTTTTTGGCGATACCTGCGGTACCTGTCATTCGCCGCCCCCGCCCGAAACCCAGCTTGCCAATCAATGGATCGGCTCGTTGAATGCCATGAAGGATCGAATTTCGATCGACGATGAACAGTACCGCTTCCTGCAGAAATACCTGCAACTCAACGCCAGCGACACCGCCGCCGCGAAATGACGGTGCGGGGAACCCTGAGCGGCTGCCCGGTGAACCTGTAAAAAACACCCAGGATAAGGAAACAACATGCCCAACATTGCGACGCGCTTGACGGCAACAAGGCGCGGCCTGCTGCAAAGCGGGGCCGCTGCCGGAGCGCTCGGGTTGATCAGTCCGGAACTGCTCGCGACCGGCGCACGTGCCGCCGACGCGGCGTCCGGCACGGTGTTCACCGGTTCGCACTGGGGGGCCTTCCACGCCGTGGTCGAGGGCGGCCGGGTTACCGGCTGGAAGCCATGGGAAAAGGATCCGCGGCCAAGTCATCAGATTCCCGGCGTGATCGACTCGCTGTATTCGTCCACCCGCATCCGCTATCCGATGGTGCGCCGCGCCTTCCTCGAAAAGGGGCCGGGCGCCGAGCCGGAAGGCCGCGGCAAGGGCGACTTCGTGCGCGTCACCTGGGACCAGGCGCTCGACCTGGTGCACAAGGAACTACAGCGGGTGCAGAAAACCTACGGGCCCTCGGGCGTGTTCGCCGGCTCGTACGGCTGGAAGAGCCCGGGCAAGCTGCATAACTGCCGCACCCTGCTGTATCGCATGCTGAAGTCGCGCGGCGAGAACTTCGTCAACGCCTCGGGCGACTACTCGACGGGCGCCTCGCAGGTCATCATGCCGCATGTGGTCGGCTCGCTGGAGGTCTATGAGCAGCAGACCGTGTGGCCGGTGGTGGCGCGTGACACCCAGTTGATGGTGTTCTGGGGCGCCAACCCGATGCTGAACTGCGACATCTCCTGGGGTGTCGCCGATCACGGCGCCTATCCGGGGCTGAAGGCGCTCAAGGAAAAGGGCACCAAGGTCATCTGCATCGACCCGGTGCGCTCCGAGACCTGCGCCTACCTGGGGGCCGAGTGGATCGCGCCGCGCCCGGGCACCGATGTGGCGATGATGCTGGGCGTTGCCCACACGCTGGTGACCGAGAAGCTGCACGACGAGAAGTTCCTGCGTGACTACGCCACCGGCTTCGACCGTTTCCTGCCCTACCTGATGGGCCAGACCGACAGCACGCCGAAGACCGCCGACTGGGCGTCCGCCATCTGCAACGTGCCGGCCGAAACCATTCGCGGCCTGGCCCGGCTGTTCGCCAAGAACCGCACCATGCTGGCCAGTGGCTGGTCGGTGCAGCGCCAGCACCACGGCGAGCAGATCCATTGGATGCTGGTGACGCTGGCCTGCATGCTCGGCCAGATCGGCCTGCCCGGCGGTGGGTTCGGCCTGTCCTACCACTACGCCAGCGGCGGCGCGCCGACCGCCAACAGCGCCATCCCGCCCGGTATCACCGACGGCGCCAAGGTTACCGGGGCTCCGGCCTGGATGTCTTCGGCTGGAGCGGCCTCGATCCCGGTGGCACGGGTGGTCGACATGCTGGAGAACCCGGGCGCCGAGTTCGACTTCAACGGCCAGAAGGCGAAATACCCCGAGACGAAGCTGGTCTACTGGGTTGGCGGCAATCCGTTCACCCACCACCAGGACCGCAACCGCATGCTGAAGGCCTGGCGCAAGCTGGAAACCTTCATCGTCCACGACTTCCAATGGACAGCGACGGCACGCCACGCCGACATCGTGCTGCCGGCGACCACCGTCTATGAGCGCAACGACCTCGAGATGGTGGGCGACTATGCGGCCAGCCACCTGGTAGCGATGAAGAAGGTGGTTGCCCCGTTGTTCGAGGCCCGCAACGACTACGACATCTTCGCGGCGTTGTGCGCCCGTGCCGGCCACGAGCACGATTTCACCGAAGGCAAGTCGGAGATGGACTGGCTGCGCGGCTTCTACGACACCGCCCGCACCCAGGCGCAGGCCAAGAAGGTCACGATGCCCGAGTTCGACGCGTTCTGGAACGGCCAGGGCTGGTTCGAATTCCCGATGCCTGCCGCCGCCAGCAAATTCGTGCGCTACAGCGAGTACCGCAAGGACCCGCTGCTCAACCCGCTCGGCACGCCATCCGGCAAGATCGAGATCTACTCCCTCAACATCGAGCGCATGCACTACGACGACTGCCCACCGCACCCGACCTGGATGGAGCCGCTGGAGCGGATGGGGGGGCCGGGGGCGAAATTCCCGCTGCACATCGCCACCAGCCATCCATACAGCCGGTTGCACAGCCAGCTATGCGGCACCGTGCTGCGCAACAGCTACGCGGTGGCCGGCCGCGAACCCTGCCTGATCAATCCGCAGGACGCGGCGGCCCGCGGCATCGCCGATGGCGACGTGGTGCGCGTGTTCAACGACCGCGGCCAGATATTGGCCGGCGCGAAACTGTCCGCCGACATTCGGCCGGGCGTCATCCGGGTGAACGAGGGCGGCTGGTACGATCCGGCGGAGCCGGGGGTGGCCAACACGCTGTGTCGCTACGGCGACGTCAACGTGCTGACGCCGGATATCGGCACGTCGAAGCTCGCGCAGGGCAATTGCGGCCATACCGTCATCGGCGACGTGGAGAAATACAAGGGCACACCACCGGCCGTCGACGTGTTCGCGGCCCCGATGGGCGCCACCTAGGTTAGATGGGCGCCGCCTAGGTTAACGGAAGGCCAGGGGGCTCGCCCTCTGGCCTTTTCTCCATCCACGCCAGCACGCCGCGCCCGGCCGCGACGCCGATGGAAAAGCAGGCCTGCAGCAGGTAGCCGCCGGTCG